>JAZNLM010000019.1:0-6824 GCA_045579105.1 Candidatus Flemingiibacterium sp. | reverse complement strand
AGATTGAATTATTCACATTTTTATGCTATAATTAGTGAAAAAATATTTTCAAACAGTTCGATAAACAAGAATTTGGCGGAGGAGTGATGTATTTATGAAAGGTATAAAAATAGCGCTTGCGGGTGTTTGTTTAGGATTGTTAGGGATTGCTATGCAACCTGATGCCGCTCCGATCGCAGTATGCTGTGCCCTTGGGGGGGTTGTTATTGCTATCATTGGATGCTTTGTAAAAGATAAGTAAATTCCAATATGTCGAACAGATGAGAGCGGAGGAAAGTTCTCCGTTCTTGTTATATTTCGGGAGCAATCGACAGTAAAAAAGCAGCATCGGCACAAGCCCAATGCTGCTTTGTGGAGCTGGTAGAGGGATTTGAACCCTCGGCCTATTGATTACGAATCAATTGCGCTACCACTGCGCCATACCAGCATATTTAAATTTTATCTTGCAAATTGCACACAAGTGTGGTACAATATAGACAACAGTAATATTATACCCGATTTGCACCCGTTTGTCAAGTATTAGCAGTGAAAAATCGGAAATATTTTTAGTGCGCAGCAGATAGGAGAAGCATATGCGACTTACAGACCTGTCCGTTATACGCGAAATTATGTCGCGTCATGGAGTATCATTTCAAAAGAAGTTCGGTCAGAACTTTTTAATAAATCCCACAGTTCCCGAGCGTATCGCAGAAGCGGCTTGCGGCGACAACGAGGGCGGTATACTCGAAATAGGTCCCGGTATCGGAACGCTTACACGTGAGCTTGCCGAACGTGCCAAAAAGGTTGTAGCGCTCGAGATTGACACTGCGCTTATCCCGATACTCTACGAAACGCTTGCGGACTTTGATAACGTGGCCGTGATAAATCAGGATGTGATGAAGACCGATCTTGGTGAGCTTGTGGAGCGTGAGTTTTTGTCAAAGGGGATGCACGTATCCGTGGCGGCAAATCTTCCGTATTATATTACCACGCCTATACTTATGAAGCTCGTTGAATCCCGTCTGCCGTTTGAAACGATAACGGTTATGATACAAAAAGAGGTTGCAGTACGTCTTTGTGCGCCTGCAGGAGACAGCGAATACGGTGCTATAACCGCCGCGCTTTCCTATTACGGCAAAGTTGAGCGACTCTTCAACGTTCCGGCAGGATGTTTCCTGCCTGCGCCTAAAGTCGATTCCGCGGTTATACGCATAACGCTTTATAAGGAGCCGCCCGTTTCGGTAAAGGAAGAGGATATGCTCTTTAAGACGATACGCGGCGCGTTCGCACAGAGAAGAAAAACGCTTGCAAATTCCCTAGGTACAGAGTTTTCCGCACTCGGCAAAGAGGGAATTGCAAACGCTATCGAAGCGGCAGGTCTTAAACCGTCGATACGCGGCGAACGTTTAACGCTCGAGGATTTTGCAAGACTTGCAGATGCTTTAGGAAACACATCTAAATAAACCGCACAGTAAAGTCCGTACTAAAAAGTGCGGACTTTTATGATTTTTATGTATGCTGTGACAAAATATTAACGGTATGTAAAAACGTCGAAAAATTAGCAAGAAACTATTGCAATTTGCAAGTGAATAATGTATAATATAAAATGGCGGGAAATGGTAAACTCTTGCCAAATGCTTATGTAAACATTTAAAAATTTATAGATAGGAGAACCGATTATGGCACTTACTACTAACAAATTCGTCACCGAGTGGATTGACGAAATGGCTGCAATGACCAAGCCCGATAAGATCGTTTGGATCGACGGCAGTCAGGAGCAGATCGATGCGCTTCGTGACGAGGCTTGCTCTACCGGTGAAATTGTTAAGCTCAACCAGGAGCTTCTCCCCGACTGCTACCTTCATAGAACTGCAGTAAACGACGTTGCACGCGTTGAGGGAAGAACTTTCATCTGTACTTCTAAAAAGGAAGATGCAGGCAACATCAACAATTGGATGGATCCTAAGGAGTGCTACGCAAAGCTTTCCAAGCTTTATAATGGCGCTATGAAGGGCAGAACTATGTACGTTATTCCGTACTCCATGGCTGAAGTTGGCTCTCCTTTCGCTAAATACGGTATTGAGCTTACCGACTCTATCTATGTTGTACTCAACATGGTTATTATGACCCGTGTTGGCGTATCCGTACTCGAGGCTCTCGGCGACGACGCAGGCTTCATCAAGGGCCTTCACGCAAAGGCTGACCTTGATGAGGAGAACCGTTACATCGTACATTTCCCCGAGGATAACACCATCTGGTCGGTTAACTCCGGCTACGGTGGAAACGTTCTTCTCGGCAAGAAGTGCTTCGCACTGCGTATTGCATCCTACCTCGGACGTAAAGAGGGATGGATGGCAGAGCATATGCTCATCCTCGGTATTGAGGGGCCTGACGGTGAGGTTAAGTACGTAACCGGCGCATTCCCGTCCGCTTGCGGTAAGACCAACCTCGCAATGCTCATTCCGCCGGCAATATATAAGAATAAGGGCTACAAGGCTTGGTGTGTAGGCGACGATATCGCTTGGCTCCGCGTAGGTGACGACGGCAGACTTTGGGCGGTTAACCCTGAGAACGGTTTCTTCGGTGTTGCCCCCGGTACCAACAATCAGTCTAACCCCAACGCTCTTGCTACCTGCATGAAGAACACCATCTTTACCAACGTAGTACATAACCTTGACAACAACACTGTATGGTGGGAAGGTCTTGACAAGAATCCTCCCGCAAATGCAGTTGACTGGAAGGGCAACAAATGGGACTTTACAAAGTATGATAAGAAGGATAAGTCTACTTGCGGTGCTCATCCCAACTCGAGGTTTACAGCTTCTGCTGCTAACTGTCCTTGCCTTTCTTCTGAGTTCAACAATCCCGCAGGCGTACCGATCTCCGCTATCATTTTCGGTGGTCGCCGCGCAAAGACAGCTCCGCTGGTATATCAGGCAAGAAGCTGGCAGCACGGTGTATTCGTTGGCTCGATTATGGCTTCCGAGACTACCGCAGCAGCTACCGGTGCAGTCGGCGTTGTAAGACGCGACCCGATGGCAATGCGTCCGTTCACCGGCTACGATATGGGCGACTACTTCGCACATTGGCTTGCAATGGGCAAGAAGATTGCAAATCCGCCTATGATCTTCAACGTAAACTGGTTCAGAACCGACGACGAAGGCCACTTTATCTGGCCCGGCTTCGGTGATAATATGCGTGTTGTTATGTGGATACTTGCTCGTTGCGCAGGTGCAGTTGATGCGATGGAAACGCCTATTGGTTTCGTTCCGAAGGCAGAGGATATCAATATCGAAGGTCTCGACATCACCGTTGACACCGTTCGCGATCTTCTCGACGTTGACGCTGAACTTTGGAAGGAAGAGCTTGCAGGTATCGACGAGTTCTACAAGCAGATCGGCGATCGTGTTCCCACAGAACTTTATGATGAGCTTAACGCTCTCAAGGCTCGCCTTGGCTAATTAAAATTAAAATCCCGCGGTGAAAACCGCGGGGTTTTTTATATATGTAATTTGCAGGATGCTATTCAATCCGCGAAAACGGGATGTTTTTTATTCACACAACGCTAAATATACTCCAAAGCGAGAGTTTACCGCAAAACGGTAGTAGGGGAAAGACAACGTATCACCTATGTTAAATAACTCTCTTACCGCGGACGAATTTACCCACTATGCCGAACATGTCTGCTCCTAGGTAAACGGCGCGCTCTATGCGTTGACGAACGTTTAATGGCTGTGGGTGAATGAGTGACGAATCGTTTATAATGACCGCATCAAACTCAAAGCCGTCTTCGAACGCCCCGACTTTGCCGAAAAATTCACCACCGCCGCGCGTTGCAAGGTAGAACGCTTCTTCAAGACCGAGTGGCTTTGCATTGATGTCAACGTGTCTGAAATAAAGTTTCGATGACTGTACAGCATCAGTCATAGCACGGAACATAGATTCCGTCTGACCGCCTGCCACGTCACTGCCAAGTCCCATCCTCATACCGCTCTCAATATATTTGCGGACGGGTGCGATACCCGATGCCACATTCATATTAGAGGCAGGGCAGTGCGCGATGAATACGCCGTTCTTTTTCATAAGCTCAAGTTCAGCTGCGCCTGACCATACGCAGTGAGCCATAACTGTGTGCGATTTCTCACCGTCACCGAAAAGTCCGCACTTGTTGTATGCCTCGCCGTAGAAGTTATCGTCAGGGCGAAGCTCTTTCACGAGCGCTATCTCTCCAACACTTTCAGAAATGTGTGACTGAACGAAAAGGTCATATTTCGCACGTATTTCACCGAGTTTTTTCATGAGGTCATCTGTGCACGACGGAACAAAACGCGGAGTTATCATCGGCTTGGTGCGCTCAAAGCGTGCAAGCATTTCGCACGCCCATTTTTCGGTATCTTCCGCAGCAAAATCTGCATTCCTTTCGCGAAGGTTGTCGGGCGCATCGCGGTCCATGTCTACTTTGCCCACAAAGCTTACAAGCCCCGTAGCTTCAAGACACTCCATAAGTATTTCCGTGGCGCGGCTGTGGGCGCTCGCGAATATACACGCACGTGTTGTTGCGCTCTTTTTCATTGCATCGGCGAAAATGCCGTACGCTTTTGTAGCGTACTCTTCGTCTGCGAATTTTGCTTCTTCGGGGAAAGCGTATGTATCGAGCCAGTCGAGCAGCTCAAGGTCCATTCCCATTCCGCGGTACGCGTACTGTGCGCCGTGGATATGTAAATCAACCATGCCCGGAATGATAAGCTTATCGCTGTAGTCGATAACGGGTAGGTCAGCATATTTTTTCGGTATTTCCGTGAATACGCCGCGACATATACCGTCCTCGCAAACGGCAAAGCCGCCGTCTGTGACGTTAAGTGTTGACACATCGCTACTGTAAATGATATTGCCGCGAAGAATAAATGATGACATCTGTTTTACTTTTCCTTATATAAATTAAGGCGGAAGCAAGCCTCCGCCTTATCTATGTTTTATCGTTCGATTACGAAGTGCTTGGGAAGACCGTTTACATATACCTGCTCGGGTTCACCCTGAATAAGGGGGAGCAGATAGTCGATGCAAGCATCAGTAATGCCATTGCCTTCTGCGTTGATGAACTCATCGGGTACTTCGCGAATCATATTTGCAATCTTTGCAATATCGAAATCCTTAACGGTGATGTTGTATTCTTCGCCTTCCTCGCGAACGTAGCCCATCATCTTGCCGGACTCACCGTTTGCCGCTGCCATTACTGCTGCCGCACCGACAGTCTGCGATTCGTCAAGGTCTGCCTTCGAAGCAATGTGAGAAGCACATCTCTGCATAAGATTAAGCTCAATCGAGCGAACCTTACATCCAATGCGCTCGCGTACTGCTTCTTCGAGCACTTTGCCTGTACCCGAAAGGTACTTGTGACCGAACGCGTCGGTCACACCGCTCTGCGAGCCCTCGCCAACGTACCTGCCGTCAGCAAAGCGTGCGCCCTCTGAAATAGCAACGACTACGTTAGGATGCTTCTCGAATGCTTTGTTAACGTCCTCGATAAACTTGTCCATATCGAAGGTGCGCTCAGGAAGATAAATGAGGTCAGCGCATACGCCGCAAACGCGCTCTGTAAGACCTGCCGCAGTGGTAAGCCAACCTGCATCGCGACCCATTATCTCAACGATAGTAACAGCCTTAACTGTGTAAACTGCAGTGTCGCGAAGAATTTCCTGCATGGTTGTCGCGATGTACTTTGCCGCGGAACCGAAGCCGGGAGTATGGTCGGTGCCGACAAGGTCGTTGTCAATGGTTTTCGGAACGCCCATGACACGCATTTCCCAATCCTTGTCCTTAAGGTAACCGGTGAGCTTTGCAACTGTATCCATGGGGTCGTTGCCGCCGATGGAGAAGAAGTAGCGGATGTTGTGCGCTTTGAAGAAGTCAACGAGTGCCTCATAGGTAGCCTTGCCGGACTCGTCGTCAAGCTTGGGAAGCTTCTTGCGGCAAGAGCCGAGAGCAGCTGCAGGGGTTGCACACAGAACCTTTAAATCGTTGCGGTTTGCGAAAACTTCGTTTAAATTGCAGATAGTGCCCTTAAGCATACCTTCAACTCCGTTGAAAGCGCCGTATATAGTTTCAATAGCCTCACAGTCAAAAGCGCCTTTGATAACGCCTGCAAGCGTTGCGTTTATAGCGGCGGTAGGTCCACCCGACTGCCCGACGATAGCATTTCCTCTAAGCATTAGTTTGTTGGCATCCCTTTGGGATGCACTCCTTTCTCGGTTTGATGAATTACACTTGACTTTTTTCGTCGATTGGTGTAAAATATTATTTGACTATTTTGGATTGCATAAACACTCTATCATATTATACCATACGCGCCCTTATTTGTCAAGGCACACCTCATTATAAACACAACCTTTTTAATATTGAAAGGATATATATACATGGTTTTTTCAAGCCTTTTATTTTTGGGACTCTTTTTGCCGCTTCTGCTTGCGGTATATCATTTGTCCCCGAAAAATATAACCGTAAGAAATATAATTCTTCTTGCAGCGTCGATGATTTTCTACGCGTGGGGCGAGCCTAAAAAAATACTGCTTCTTTTAGCAAGTGCGTTTGCAGGCTATCTTGGAGCGCTTGTTATCGGACATGCTAAGAAGAAGGTGATGAAAAACACAGCGCTCGTTCTTACGCTTACTTTTCTCATCGGTATGCTTATGCTCTTTAAGTATACAGGATTTTTTGTTTCAAACATCAATGCGATATTTGGCACGGAGATAATTTTCGGTGGCTTCACGCTTCCGCTTGGTATATCCTTTTATACCTTCCAAATACTCTCCTACGTCATTGATGTGTACCGAGAAAGAACGGGTGCA
>JAZNLM010000018.1:0-4315 GCA_045579105.1 Candidatus Flemingiibacterium sp. | reverse complement strand
TACCGATACAATGGGAAGAATGCACGGCGACGCTCAGTTCGCAGGCTCTTCCTCCGTTCCCGCTCACGTCGAAATGATGGGACTTATCGGTATGGGTAACAACCCTATGGTTGGTGCTACCCTTGCAGTTGCTGTTGCTGTTGAAGTGGCTTCCAAGTAAGAATATTTGCCGCAAGTAATTGAATAAAAACAATTCACGAGGGAAACTTTGAAAAAAGTTCCCCTCGTGTTCGTTTTAAAGGAGTTAATGAAAAAGCAAACAAAAGACCGTACTCCTGCTTTTTTGCCCACAGAGCGCGTACTCATATGCCCAAATTGTAAATAATGCTATTTTTTCGGTAAATATGAGATGACAATCCGACGCTTCTATGATATAATTTAGTTATGAACAAACAGTTTAATGAGGAGGAAGACCTATGGAGTACGAAAAAACACTTATTCATATAACCTCTACACCCGAATCGTCCGACAGTATGTATTCTCTTATTTGTCTGAAAGCAAGCGGACTTTTGCTGACACTCAGCGGCGTTCGCTGCTATCTCGACGGGCATTATCTGCTATGTCTGAGTCAAGATGACAGGCTAAATGTCCACGGCGGATACTGCGAAGCGCAGACTTTGCATTTTTTACCATATTTTTATAACGTAAACCTGAATCATAAGGTGATCGGGTTAAATATATACGAGGAGATGCGAACGCTCTACGGTTATCCCGACTTTCATCTGTTTCGCTCACGTGACGATAGCTTTTTCGGAATCGTTCGGCTGAACACCGAGGAATACGATATGGTAAAGCTATGCTTTCAGCGAGCAAGGAAGCATATTGAAAGCCACTTAGAAGATAAAATGTGGTCTTGCCGTACACGCTCCAATATGATATCTATTCTGCGTATAGCCGAGGGGGCTTATCTTGGAGAACAGTCGGAAAAAGGCAACGATATTCTCAGGTATATCAAAGATAATATCGGAAAAGAGATCACCCTTTCCGATCTTTGCAAGCAGTTTAATACCAACCGCACTACGCTGACCGATCTGATGAAAGATCTCACAGGTCTTTCGCCTATGCAGTACGTACTGGAGGAGAGGCTAAGTCAAAGTCACCCCGATCTTCTTTTCACATCGATTCCTATCAGTGAGATTGCTGAAAAATACGGCTTCGATGATACCAATTACTATATCCGCGCCTTCAAAAAGCGCTTTGGCATAACACCTTTGCAGTATCGCAGCAAGGGAGTGGAGGAACGGATCAAAAACGAGAATATTTATCGTGAAAAGGAGCAAAAAAGTAATGAAACCTGAAGAATTTGAATCATACGTGCGAAAAGGACTTGGACGTGCCATTACTCTTCTTAAAGAACAGGCTGACAAAAAGCCCTATCGAAAAATTCTGATCGATATGATTACCGATGAGAATTTATTATATCGCTTTTTGGGAGAATACGAAAAGGATCTCATCGACTGTTTTGATGACCGCGACGATGTTGCGCGTGAAATTGCCCAGACAAGTCTTGCGACAATGGAGAGTGGTGAGATAAGCCTTATTAACACCGGTCTGCTCGTCCTTCTCGGATACAGAGATGTCGTAATAGAGCTCGCTGAGAGGCGATACAGCAAGACCTATGCCGAGCTGCTCGAACTCACAAAGCGCGGCGATTCTGACGAAAAATATCCACCCTGCGCAGAGGAATACTTCAGACTAACATCTGCTTTAGCACGCTGTAAGGTCGATAGTGCTAGAATGAAACAAATACTTATTGATATGGCCGATCTGTATCGTTATTCGGAATGTCCCGTAGTAGAATATCAGAATCCCATCTTTACAATTATGGACGGATACGGCAAGGACGCCTTGTATCCGCTGATAGACGAGGTCGTCGCGGGGCATCCGTGCGGAAACAAATTCGTAAGGCACGTCCCGATGCTCTCTCAGTTCCCACCAAAGCCGTTAAAAAATGTTACGGCAGAGGAGATTTTAGCTTGCGAAGACTTTAATAAAGAATACGCGTACTTGCACGCTTGCTTTATGAATGCCGATGAATCGGTGGTACGTGCGGTAGCAGAGCGTATTTTAAACGAGCCTGACAGAAAGCGTCAGCTTCATTGGCTCTCTTTCTTTACAACCGCGATCTCTCCCGATACGATTCCGCCCGTATTCCCACTTGATCCGACACCACTTGTCGAAACGGTAATACAGCTGGAGCCTGTAATGTACAGCAGTTCAAGCTCTCGTGACAATGACGCTATAGGCTATTTGAACGCGCTCAGCTTTATGCGGCATCCGTCTGTGAAGTCGCTTGCCAAACGGATACTTGAAAACGGGGAGTGTCCCGGATATATTAGCAATTACGCGCTTCATATGTTCTACGGTGCCAACTATATGCCCGAAGACCGCGAAGCATTTACTGAACTACTTTTATCTGAAAGCTCACCCGACCGTGCTATACTCTTCCACATTTACGCAGATCTGATCGGTCGAAAGACCCCCGACATTCCCCTTGATATTATCCCGTGTGTCTTTGAAGCCTGCTGCGATCCTTGGATACGCCAGGTTTTTGTAAAAGCACTTATCAAAGCAGATGCCCTTCCCGATGAGATCAAAGCGGAATGTACTTTAGATGCCTCCAAATTTACCCGCCGACTTGTAGCAGAGCTTTGAAGTCGCCTTGCTGCAGAACGGCACATATGAAACCCCATCATCTTGGATAAATTCCTTGATGACGGGGTCTTTTATGGTGAGCAAATTTATATCAGTGCGTCATTCCCTTAGGGACACTACGCAAAACCGCCTCACACTTTTAATAAGATATTCAGATAGTTCCCGTTACAGTAAGCACGCTTACACCCGGAACTGCCGTCCACACGCCGCTTTCGCTGTCCTGCACGTACGTCGCAGCAGGAACTGTTATTTCACTCGGCAGAGTAACAAAGCTTCCCGTCGCCTCGTCATAGGTGTAATTTACTCCCTCGCTCCACGTATTTGTGTTGAAGCTTACAACAAGGTCGGTCAGAATAGGGTCGAAAATGTCGGTCAGCGTTGCGTTATCGGTAGCCACAGCCGCCGTATTTCCGTAATTCTGAATAGTGAACGTGTAGGTTACTCTGCTATTTTCGCTCACAGTAGTCGGAGAAATGCTCTTGTTTATCATAAGATCTGCTCCCGACAGAGCCGTAACCGTTTCACTTGCCGCGGCGGGCGTGGTTATACCGCTTCCGATTACCGTTGCGGTATTCGTTATACTCGCGTCAACACCAAGCGGTGCAAACTGAGTTGTCGATACCTCATAAACAATAGTCGCATTTCCGAGCGCCGGCACTGAAATTCCGCTCACCGTAAGCGGCGGTCCTGCCGTTACCGTCGGATCTGCCTGCGGTACTCCGTTTACATAATAGAGTAAGGAGTCATCGCGGTAGGAAAGCGGATAAAGTGTTTCCCCGTTAAAGCTATATGCTCCGAGATCGTCATTTAAGGTCAGTCCTGTTATCGCCGTAGCGCCCGAATTCAGAATACTTACAACGTAGGTTATTCTGTCCCCGTCGCCGTACTGGTCGCGCACTGCTCTTTTGGTGGCTGAAAGCACTTCCAAAAGCTCGCCTGTTGCTACGTTAGAGCTTCTTACCACGTCGTTATAGGTGAGTGTTGCCTGATTGGTGAATATTGCCATAAAACCACCTCCGTTTTATAATACCGAACAGTATAACTATTCGGTTCTATACAATATATGTCGTTTTAAGCAAAGTTGGCACTTGTGCGGGACTGTCGGTTCATTTTTATTACACAGTTTATTTCAAAGTTATTTATTGAAGTTTAAAAATTATTGTGCTATATTTAATATAAAGTGATCTATATAAGGCGAAAGGCTAAGTTTATGAAATTCAAAGAAAAATTACTGCGATTTATGTTCGGCAGATACGGCGCAGATCAGCTCGGCAACTTTATGATGTGGACCTACATCGTTCTTCTTGTAGTCAACATTTTCGTAAAGTCGCTGATAATACACACGCTCGCACTTGTGCTTATGATTTTGACCATCTTCCGTATGTTTTCAAAAAATATCAACGCACGAAACAAGGAAAATCTTAAATTTTTGTCTATCAGAAAGAAATTCACCTCGTTTTTCAAATTACAGCACGACAGAGTACGCGATATGCGTAAAAAGGTATACAAAAAGTGCCCTTCCTGCAAGGCAATAGTTAGGCTTCCGCGTCAGTCGGGAAAGCACTCGGTCGTTTGTCCGTCGTGCAAAAATCGCTTTTCGGTGAAAATAATGCCCTTTGCCGCGATTATTTCTATAATTATCGCAGTCCTTGCCATACTC
>JAZNLM010000017.1:0-3220 GCA_045579105.1 Candidatus Flemingiibacterium sp. | reverse complement strand
TGCTCGCGAAGTGAATTACGCGTACGGAAGAGAAGGCTTTTTAGCTTCGCTTCGGTCATATTAAGATACTCGGCTGTGTCGTGCATAGAGTCAAGAAAATAATATCGGCAGATAAAGGCATTCCGTGCATCGGGAGAAAGTGAGCGAAGAAATACGTTTATCACTTCACCGAGAATTTTCGCATCAATTTCGTTTTGTGTGTCTTCTGCACCAATGCAGTTTTCAAGCTCGGTGAGAGTTAGCTCATACTGTGAGCCTTCGCGCTTCTTACGGCTGCTTTTTCTGACGATGTCGATTGAAATACGTCTGGTAATTTTCGAGAGAAAAGTGCGAAGCACATTCGGCTTTTGCGGCGGTATGGCGTTCCACGCCGCGAGGTATGTATCGTTCACAGCCTCTTTGCTGTCTTCCGTGTCATTTGTAATGTTGTATGCGATTTTTGTTAAGTAAGCGCCGTATTTTTCATCGGTAATGCTGATTGCGCTCTCGTTTCTGTTAAAATACAGTTCAACTATTTTGTTATCCTGCACGATATAGCCTCCTTTCTTTCTATCCTTCAAACGTATATCTCGTCAAAAATTCACTTTGGTTGCAAAAAATATAGAAATTTACAAAAGAGCCGCCACAAGCGTGACGGCTCTTTCTACATTTCATTCAACTACAAATATAAAGGGGTAAACGTCCTGACCGCCGTCCACAGTATAAAACTCGATGTCGGGGTATTCTTCGGTGAGCCACGCCTCAAGCTCGGCAACATCTTCTTCAGATGCATCTTTGCCAACGAACGCCGTGATGATATAAGCCTCGTTTTCGAGCATCTTGTCAAGCAGGGAAGTGGCAGATTTCATCATATCCTTGCAGGAAACCTTCATAGATTTGCCAACAAAACCGATGAAGTCACCTTCGTGTATCTGAACTCCATCAATCTCTGCGTCTCGTACCGCGGGAGAGATAAAGCCCGTCGTTACAAGCGACATCGCTTCAACAAACGTTTCCGTGATGCGCTCGGGGTTCCCGGACTGAAAGTTCATCGCGGAGATAGCCGCGTAGCCCATACCGATATCCTTGCTTTCGATAACGTGTATCTCACAATCAGTGTAAAGCTGTGCAGCCTGCTTTGCCGCCATAATGATATTTCCGTTATTCGGAAAGACGAATATGTGGCTTGCGTTAACTTCTTTAAACGCTTCAAGAAAGTCATTTGCGGAAGGATTGTTCGTCTGTCCGCCGTTTACTATATAGTCAACGCCAAGCTCGGTGAACAGCGAAGATATACCCTCGCCCGAAGCAACGGCAACAGAAGCAAACTCTTTCCTTGCTCGAGGAGATTTCTTCGCCTTATCTTCGGAGATATCGCTGTGTTGAACGCTCATATTCTCAATCTTTACAGTGAGAAATTCGCCGTATCTGCGGCAGAATTCAAGCACCTTTTCGGGAGTTTTCGTATGGACGTGTATTTTTATAATAGTGCCAGTTTTAAAGGCAACGACCGAGTCGCCGACGCTGATAAGAAAATCCTTGATGATATTCTCGTCAAACGCTTCTGTATCGCACTTTGCATTCTGAAGCTGCAGAAGAAGCTCGGTGCAGTAGCCGTATGTCATTTCGCTGTCGGGACCGAAATTCGAAAAGTCAATCGAATTAACTTTGGGAGCAGGAATTTCCATAGGACCGTCAATCTCTTCGCCCAGGAGAATTTTGTAGCAGCCTTGCATTACGTAGAAAAGTCCCGCGCCGCCGCTGTCGACAACGTTTGCTTCCTTAAGCTGTGGGAGCAAGTCGGGTGTGCGCTGTAGGGAAGCGTACATCTCCTTGATAACGTCGGAGAAAATATCGGCTATTGTGGAATCTTCACCTACACGTGCGGTTGCAAATTCAACCGACTCACGTGCAACGGTGAGAATAGTACCCTCTGTGGGCTTCATAACCGCGGCATAAGCCTGCTTAACGCCAAGCTTTAGTGCCTCTGACAAAGTTTCACAGTCTGCATTATCACAGTCAGCAAGGCCTTTTGCGATGCCGTCGAAAAACTGCGAGAGAATAACACCTGAATTTCCGCGTGCGCCGAGAAGCATACCCTGCGAGATTTTTGCGGAAGCTTCTCCGATGCTCTCGCTCTCGAAGCCGGCAAGCGCCGAAACACCGCCCTCCATTGTCATACTCATATTATCGCCCGTGTCACCGTCTGGTACAGGGAACACGTTAAGATTATTCACTTCCTCGGCATTTGCGCGAAGCTGTGCGGCGCCGCCTCGTACCATTTCGGCATACATTTTTCCGCCGAGATGCTTGTCGTCGAGAAGTGCGCTATTGTTTTCCTGATTTATCATAATAATAAATTCCTTTATTATCAGTCGTTTCTTTCGTCGCCCCAGAAGAAGAGTGCAACGGTGCCGGGGCCCGTGTGGCTTCCGATTGTCGTACCAATGTCGTTAATTATTACTTTACCGTTAAGGTTCGGGAAGGATGCTTCTATAATATCGGCAACAGCCTTTGCATCCTCATAGCAAGCAGAGTTGCACATATAGCATTTGCCGTTGTAGTCGAGCCTATCGTCTGCAAAGTTCTTCATCATTTCCGCGATGCGGTTGATGACCTTTTTCTTCGGACGAATCTTCTCACGCGGAATAAGCTTGCCGTTTACGTCAACATTGAGAAGCGGGCATATTCCGAGGATACCGCCGATAGCACCTGCGGTCTTGGAAACTCTGCCGCCCTTTACAAAGAAGGTAAGGTCAGAGGAAAAGAACCAGTGATGAAGTCTTTTTTTATTTTCTTCGGTCCACTTTGCAAGTTCATCTATGCTCATTCCTTCATCGCGAAGGTCTGCGAGCTTATCCATTAAAAGACCGTAGCCCGAGGATGCAGCGAGAGAGTCGATGATGATAAGCTTTCTTTCGGGGTATTTTGGAACGAGCGCCTTTGCAGCGTTACGCGCGGACTGGACGGAACCCGAGATGCCTGACGAAAGGGAAACGTGAAGTACGTCCTGCCCTTTTGCGAGAAACTTTTCAAAGTAAGCGGTATATTCGCCAACGCTTATCTGCGAGGTTTTTGTGTCTGCGCCGTTTACCATAGCGGCATAGAACTCGTCAAATGGCATAGAGCGTCCGAGGTCGTCCTCATATTCAATACCATCCATAAAATAGTGGAAGCATATATAGGAAATATTACGGGATACGAAATGCTCGTGCGAGAGGTCTGCCGTAGAACAGCAGCT
>JAZNLM010000016.1:0-17883 GCA_045579105.1 Candidatus Flemingiibacterium sp. | reverse complement strand
CGTGGAATCACGCCACGCCTGACTCTTAAAAAGGGCAGCCTTCCCGAAAAAATCCCTTGTAGGGACTCGGTAAGCGTGCCTGCTTTTTTGCTGTCTTCGACAGTGCGTGAACTAACGAACGATTTGTAATCAAATCGTGTGTCGTCAGTGACGCTCGCGGTGGGGCGGGTATGCGTTGAACGTACTTGTACGCGCTCGCTATTCCACTATTCATGCTCCTTGCGCTCCTGACAGGGGCAGTCATATCAGGCTATAAGGTAACGCTTATAGCCTGAGATTAAAATTTACGGTTTCTTAAAAAGGATAGCCGAGATGCTAATATCGGTGTCACGTTCACGACCTGTTTATATCGGAAATCGTTGGGGTTACCCTTAAAGTGTAACATAGTAAGCACCGTTTTGAGAAAGTTTGATGTGCTTATAAAATCTGAACTCATGGTAGTACACAAATAGGGAGCGTGTTATAAAAGTGCAATACGGGCTAAATGCTGCAAAATGAATTATCAATTGCACTTAGTGAAAGTGTAATAAAATAAATATTTTTGTAAAAAAATTTCATTTCTTCTTAAAATTTCAACGCGGACATGGTGCCATTGTTTTTCTTTTGGCTCGTACATGGCATGGGCATTTTTAACAAATATCTGAGCATATTGGAAACATTTAAACCCATTCACAAGCCTTGACAAGCTGAAATTAAAGGTGTATAATATATTTATATATTATACTTTTTTTTGGAGAATGAATATGAATATTCCTTTTTCCCCGCCTGATATGTCGGAGCTTGAAATTCAAGGAGTTGCGAGCGCGTTGAGATCTGGTTGGATCACGACTGGTCCGAAAGTAAAAGAGTTCGAACGGAAAATTGCTTCCTGTTGCGGAGTTAATCGTGCTGTTTGTTTAAACTCACAAACCGCTTGTGCAGAAATGGCACTTCGCCTATTAGGTGTTGGCGAGGGAGATGAAGTAATCGTGCCTGCCTATACATATACGGCATCTGCATCTGTTGTTTGTCACGTGGGGGCGAAATTGATTTTGGTCGACTCTCAAAAAGACTCGCTCGAAATGGACTATGACAAAGTAGCTGCTGCAATTACCGAAAAAACGAAGGCGATTATTCCTGTGGACCTTGGCGGCGTGCCTTGCGATTATGATCGTTTGTTTTCGATTGTAGAAGAAAAGAAGGGGTTCTTTAAGCCCGCAAATAAAATGCAAAAAGCCATTGGCAGAGTTGCAATTACGGCGGACACCGCGCACGCATTTGGCGCATGGTGGCACGGGAAACCTATTGGGAGTGTTGCTGATTTTTCTTCTTTCTCTTTCCATGCGGTAAAAAATTTGACAACGGCAGAAGGGGGTGCGTTGGCTTGGCGTACGATAGAAGGTATTGATGATGAAGAAATATATCATCAACTGCAATTGTTGAGCCTTCACGGGCAAAGTAAAGATGCCCTTGCGAAGACGCGGATGGGCGCATGGGAATACGACATTGTTGGTACGTGGTACAAATGCAATATGACGGACGTGATGGGAGGCATTGGCTTGGCGCAGTTGGAAAGATACCCCAACATGTTAAAGCGTCGTAAAGAGATTATTGAACGTTATGATGCGGCGTTTAAGCCTCTTGGCGTTCAGACGTTAAATCATTATTCCGACAGCCACGAATCGTCTGGACATTTGTATATCACGCGCGTGCCGAACATTTCGATTGAACAGCGAAATGAGATTATCGTCAAGATGGCGGAAGCGGGAATCGCTTGCAACGTGCATTATAAACCGTTGCCTATGCATACGGCATATAAGAATTTAGGGTTCGACATCAAAGATTTTCCGAATGCATATAACCTATTTGCGAATGAAATTACGTTACCATTGTATACCCGTTTGACGGATGAAGAAGTAAGCTACGTCATTAAAAATTTTATAAAAATGATTGAGAGTATATGATGATGAGATTGTTAAGGTGGGAAAAGCTTCCGTCAGATATGCAGACGGAAGCAGTGAGAGAATATTATGATATTTTAAAAAGGAAACAATGTGGACTCTTTTTTAAGCGTGTGTTTGATATTTTTGTTTCTCTTTTTATGCTGATCATTTTGTCGCCGCTGTTTTTAGTATTGGCGATAATGATTAAGATTGATTCACGAGGACCTGTTTTTTATCGCCAAGAACGTGTGACTCAATACGGAAAAAAGTCGCGTATTTTTAAGTTTCGAACAATGGTTGTGGATGCAGACAAAATTGGCACGCAAATCACGGTGAATAACGATAGCCGCATTACGCGCGTGGGAAAGTTTTTGCGAAAGACTCGTTTGGATGAAATTGCCCAACTAATTGACGTATTGCGCGGCACATTAACGCTTGTGGGGACTCGCCCTGAGGTTGATAAATACGTACAACAATATACGGATGAGATGAAAGCGACGTTGTTGTTGCCAGCTGGGGTTACGTCGGAGGCGAGTATTCGTTATAAAGACGAAAGCACGTTGTTGAATGCAACGGGGGAGGAAGCGGATAGAATTTATGTGGAGAAAATCCTTCCTGCGAAGATGAAATATAATTTGCATTCTTTAAGAACGTTTGGGTTTTGGAAAGACGTCAAGATCCTGTTTAGGACGGTATTTGCGGTATTGTGCAAAGAATATAAAGATCCCTTACATACTGAATCGATTGATAAAATAGAGGACGTAAAATGAACACGCAAAGCAAAGGCTTGATTGCCGTTTTGACAAACAACGACGACGACATTTATTGTTTTCGTAAAGAATTGATTGAAACTTTGATCGACGAAGGATATGAAGTGTTAATTTCTTGTCCGTATGGGGAAAAGTTTGAGTTGTTGAAGCATATCCCTTACCTATACGACGATCCTGTAATTGATCGCAGGGGGACGAACGTTGTTGCGGATTTTAAGTTGTTGTGTCACTATAAGAAATTGTTTAAGAAGTATCGTCCCAAGGTCGTTTTGACGTATACGGCAAAACCAAACGTATACGCAAGTATTGCGGCTCGGCAATTGAAAATACCGTACATCAACAACGTCACGGGATTCGGCAGCGTTTTAAACAAAAAAGGCTTAATGCGAGCGTTTATCATGAAATTGTTTAAAACGGCTTATCATAGGGCAGATTGCATTATGTTTCAAAACTCGACGAATATGCAGCTTGCGGTCGATAACGGAATGGTTAAAGGTAATTATCGTTTGATTCCTGGTTCGGGTGTGGATGCAAACCGATACCCTTTGCAGGAATACCCCGCAGGGGGCAATGGTCGGGAAGGCGAAACGGTCATTTTTAATTATATCGGCAGAATTTTACGCGATAAAGGCGTTGATGACTATATTGCGGCGGCAAAACGAATCAAAGCAAAATATTCAAATGTTGAATTCAACGCGTTAGGTTTTATCGAGCCGACTGAGTCACATTATGAAACGGAACTGGAAGCGCTTGGCAAGCAAAACATTGTAAATTATCGGGGAAGCCAAAAAGATGTAAAGCCGTTTATTTTAAGAGCCCATGCGACCATTCATCCTTCGGTATATGGAGAGGGGATAAGCAACGTATTATTGGAAAGCGCGGCATCCGGTCGTCCTTTAATAACAACGGACAATCCTGGTTGTCAAGAAACGGTCAATCATGGAGAAACGGGCTTGATCTATCATGGTGGGAACGTAGAAGAATTGGTCGAGAAAATTGAAATCTTTTTATCAATGCCAAACGAAGAAAGAAAACGGATGGGGGAACGCGGACGAGAAAAGGTGGCAAAAGAGTTTTCCCGTACAACCGTTGTAAACGCGTACCTTGAAGAAATTGATAGAATTCTAAATGGATAGGGGAATAGTATGAAAGTTTTATGGGTTACACATGGAATTATGCCCATTATGTTACAAGCAATGGGGAAGCCTGCGGGTATTGGCGGTGGTTGGTTGGAAGAGCCGGCTCGGTTATTGGCGGATGATCCTGAAATTGAATTATCCATCGTTTCTCCGTGGACGGGAAAAGACGTTCTTCATAAATCTTTGCCTGGAATTGAATACTACCTGATTCCCGAAACGTATATGGATCGTATGAAAAATCCAGGGAAAAAACATAGGGCTTATTGCAAGGAGCTCTTGAAAAAAATCGATCCAGATATTATTCACTTGCATGGCAGTGAGTTTGCGGGGATGTTAAGTTTCGTTGAACAATCGAACAAACCGAAACTTTCGTCTATCCAAGGCTTAATATCGAAAATTAACGCCGATTATTTTTATGGTGGCATACAAATGCCGTCTTGGTTTGGCTGTTTTATGCCGTGGAATATTAGACGATATCTTCCAATGAAATTGCAACACGCTAGAAATAAGTGGCGAGCAAAATCGGAGCTTCGTCAAATGCAACAAATGGATGCGGTAGTCGGCTGTACACGCTGGGATTATACCTATTCCAAAATGATGAATCCTAATATAGGCTACTATAAGGTTGATTATGCAATTCGCAAAGAGTTTTCTCAATACAGCTGGGATTTAGAAAAATGTGATAAACATACGATTATGGTCAGCAGTATGGCGGTGCCTTTGAAGGGGATGCATAAAGCGATAGAGGCGTTGGCATTGTTGAGAAAAAAGTATCCTGATGCCAAACTTCGTGTTGTTGGACATAACGTATTGGCGAAGAAGCGGAAAGTTGGGTATCCTTATTATTTGTACAAAAAAGCAAAAAAATTAGGCGTATTGGATGCAATAGAAGCGCTTGGTCCGCAGGACGTTCACGGCATGATAAATACTTTAAAATCGTCGCACACGTTCGTATTATCGTCGTTTATTGAGAATGGACCGAACAGCATGATGGAAGCAATGTATTTAGGCGTGCCTTGCGTATGTTCTTACGTGGGTGGGGCTATGCAATTTGCCCAAGAAGGCAAAGAAGCTTTGTTTTATAGATTTGAAGAAGCAGAGATTCTTGCATATGAGATTGACCGTATTTGGCAAAATGATGAATTGGCATTAAGTTTGTCTAAAAATGCCGCGGAAAGAGCAAAACGATTTGAAACGTTTGAGCAAGTGTATTTGCGGTATAAAGAGATTTACGCCGATATGCAAGAGCGCTATAAGAGGTAAATATGGAAAATGTAAAAACAGGCAAGTGCGCTCCGATTATTTTATTTGTATATGCACGTCCTGATCATGCGGAGAAGTCATTAAATGCCTTGGCGAAAAATGATTTGGCAAAAGACAGTGACTTGATTATTTTTTGCGATGGACCTAAAAAGGAAAGCGCAGTGGCGAAAAATAGACAGGTCGTTGAATTGATAACGAAAGAGAAAAGCTTAGGGCGATTTCGCTCGGTAACTTTAAACATCTCTGAAAAGAACAAAGGCTTGGCAAAATCTATCATTACGGGCGTTGGAGAAGTGATGTCCAAATACGGTAGATGTATTGTGGTTGAAGATGACGTAATTACCAATCCGTACTTTCTTATCTATATGAATAACTGTTTGGAAAAGTTCGAAAAGGATGAACGGATTTTTTCGATCGCAGGCTTTACATATCCATTGAAAACATTGAGAAAATATCCCCACGATATTTATTTGAGCTATCGTTCGTGTAGTCAAGCTTGGGGGTGTTGGAGAGATCGATGGGAAAGCATTGACTGGGAAGTGAAAGATTTTGACGAATTGAAAAAATCGTGGAAGAAACGCAGACAGTTCAATCGAGGCGGCAACGATTTGTATAGAATGTTGCGTCATCAAATGCGAGGAGAAAGAGATTCTTGGGCGGTGCGGTTTTGTTATGCACAATCAAAACAAGACAAGTATGCGATATACCCCAAAGAAACGTTGACATTAAATATTGGTGAAGATGGTAGCGGTACACATTGTCAAAATACAGGGAAGCAAGTGGATTATTCCCGTTTGGACGGTCAGCGAAATATTAGATTAGAGAACGTTGAATCAGATAAACGCGTAATGCGTGATTTTAAGGCTCAATACAGAGTGAAATTTTTGGAAGCAGTAGATTGGCTTTGGCGAAAGGTTTTTAAGAAAACATGAGTAAAGATAAAAGCTGGATTTATCTGTTGGAGCGTATAAAAGATTTATTCTCAAAGAAGAATTCTCAAAAGAAGGAAGAAGTGGAAAGTGCTCAGCAAGATATTGAATAAATTGAATCTTGAAAAAATTTGTGCGCTATATGTTATTTTGTGGATATTTATTCCACCGATACAGGTAGGCACTATATATCGTTTGCTAGCTGTGGGTTGTGCCGGCTTATGGCTGTTGTTGGTGATGCTAACCGACACAACGCTATTAAACAACTTGGGAAAATACTTGTTCCTAGGGGCTCTTTGTGTGGGTTTCATGCTTATATGGAGTTTAGGGGTATATTCCATTACTACGGCTATTACAAGAAATTTGCAATTTATCATTATGTTGGTATGCGGTGCGATGGCGACGTATTATATGAAGACGGATAAGGATTTTGTTCAGCTATTAATAGGCGTTTGCTTGTTGGCGATAGTTGTGTTTTGTACCACTACGATAGCGGCTGTTATTGAAGATCCTTATGCCGCACGTATCGCAAATTCCGAATGGTTAGAAGGGCGTTTTGAAAAAAATAGAAACGTTGGGTTGTACGGATACGTTTATATGTGTGTTTTAATTGCACCAATGTTATTGTATAAAATGTTAAAGAAAATAAAGCTGACGCCTTTTATGGATGCTATGTTTTTAATTGCATTTATCGCAATCGTCGTGATGACGGCAATGTCGGGATATATGATCGCTAATTTTTGTTTGCTTTTAGGATGCGGTTTGGTAATCCTATTTCAAAAGCTAACTGTTTTCCGAGTCGTATTTTTTATAGCGGTCATAGCTGTGTTTACTATATTTTATCAAGAGATCGTAGAAGGATTGTTTAATTTTCTGTCAGTCGTGCTTGGAGGCAATCCTGTTTATGACCAAAAAATTGCCGAGTTTAAGGAGTTATTCTTGGCTGGTGATGCCAGCGGTATTACGGTAGATGGACGATTCTCTAACTATCAAGCCTCTTTGGAGTTATTGTATAAATATCCCATTATAGGTTCGTTTATTTGCGGAGAAAGAGGCGGCGGCGGACATTCAGCCCTGCTCGATATGATCGGTAAATACGGTTGGTTGATCGCGGGGTTATATTTTTATCTCTTGTGGATACATCCTTTTGAGATATATAAAAACAAAAGTGTACAACACGTAAAAATTTTAATGATTGTTGTTATTGTCTTTTCGATTTTCGACCCTTATTCTCAAGAGTTGTGTATAGCCTTATATTTGTTTTTCCCTTATATTATATACATTTCGGACAACCATGGATTGAAAGACGAGTTGCGAACAAAACCCATTAAAGGAATGATAAAATGAAAGGGGTTGAAGATTTAAAAATTTTATACTTGGGCTATTTTTGTACGGAAGAATTGTTTTTAGAGCTTTCACGCGCGGATAAAGACTTTTCGATTGCCGCGCATAAGTATGAAACCCAGCTATTGAGTAATTTGCCGAAAATCGTAGAGCCGTCGAACGTTAAAGTGGTATCCATTCTATCGTATATGGAAGCATCAATGGTAAGACGTGAAACAGACTCTTTTTGTGGAATGGATTTACAATACGTTTGGAAAAAGCGCGGGGGAACTATCCCGAGTTTGTCGGCTTTTAAAGAGATAAAAAAACAAGTTAAGAAATGGTTGCGCGATACAAAAGGGGAAGAACGCATTGTTTTGACGTATGCAACCAATTTGGTTTTGTTATATCCTTTCTTGTTTGGAAAGAAAAAAGTGAAAATCGTCACTATTTGTTCGGAGATTCCGCAATATCGGATATTGACGGGCGGGAAATTTCAGCGGTGGCTTAAAAAGACAATGAATACAATGCTGAACAACCGAATGGATGGGTACGTATTTTTCTCTAAATATATGAACGAAAAAACCAATCCGCGTAAGAAGCCGTATATTGTTGTGGAAGGCTTGCCGGACATCCGTATTACGGAAGAGCAAATCAATCAAAGCGCGAGAAAGGAACAAATCTTTTATGCGGGTTATTTGATTCCTGAAAATGGGATAGAAACGCTTTTAAAAGCGTTTGTACGGATGAACCATATAAACGTTGAGTTGGTATTGTGCGGTAGTGGCAATATGTTAGAGAGATTGCAAGAATACACACAAAAATGCGATCGCATAAAATACTTGGGAAGCTTGCCAAATGATGAAATTTTGCGTATGGAGCGCGAGGCAACGCTTTTGATTAATCCTAGAAAAGCAGATCATTTATTAACAAGATATTCTTTCCCGTCCAAAACTTTTGAATATTTCGCATCAGGAACTCCATCGGTGTTAACAAAGCTTGAAGGGATTCCAGAAGAGTATTACCAATACTGTTATACCTGTGATGCAACGAATGCGGAAAGTTTAGCAAATGATTTG
This sequence comes from Candidatus Flemingiibacterium sp., assembly GCA_045579105.1. GTDB lineage: Bacteria > Bacillota > Clostridia > Oscillospirales > CAG-272 > Flemingiibacterium. The sequence goes on along the minus strand of JAZNLM010000016.1, from coordinate 9,458 downwards.
GATGCGGTTTTAGATATTCCGCTTGCGGTTCGTTTGGAAAAAGCAAAAGAAGCCTTCCGTTTTGTTAAAGAAAAAAAATCCGCAGCGGTACAAACGCAGCGCATAGTAGATTTTTTAAATGAAGTAAAGTAGGGTGTCCATGAAGATTCTATATTATTATAGTCAACTGAATATAGGCGGGGCAGAGCGATCCACTGTGCGTCTTTTAAATAAGCTGGCTGAAAAAGGGCATGATGTTACTTTGTTGCTACGTTGGAGCGGCGGTACGTTAGAAAATGAATTAAACACGAGAATTCGTCTAATCCATTTAAAAAAGGTAAAAGGAAACAAAATTAAAAAACTTACGCAAATTGTTGAGACGGTCAAATGTTTTTTTCGTAAAAAAAACTTAAAAAAAGAAAAGTACGATATTGTTATAAACGGTTTGTTTGGATATGATCCTAAAATTTTATTCCGCAATCTCCACGCCAAACAGTATTATCAGCTGCTTAGAAACGACGTTGAAAAAACTGGCGGGTATGGAAAAACGGCACTTTACATGGAACGGTTTGGGACGAAATTTGATGCGTATATCGGAGTTTCTAAATATACTACGCAGTCATTTTGTAAATGCTATCCGCAATATGCCGATCGAGCATTGACGATTTATAATATATTGCCAGATATTCCAAACGAAATCGGTGAGATTCCGCAAATTATGTTGGACGGGGAAGAAAAATTTCGCGTTTTGACCGTTTGCCGTCTTGCGGATAAAGCAAAAGGGTTGTTTCGAATGGTTCGTGTTTGTAAAAACTTGCATGAAGAGTTTGGCGATATGTTTCGTTGGTATATTGTTGGGAATGGTCCCGATCGCCAAGCATTAGAAAAACAGATCGAAGCGGCAAACTTGTCGCAAGTGATGATATTGTGCGGGGAAACAAACAATCCGTTTATTTATTATAAAGGAGCGGATCTGGTGGCGGTTTTGTCTTATTATGAAGGCTTGTGTGGCGTTGTGAACGAGGCAAAAATGCTTCAAAAGCCTGTTCTTGCAACTCAATTTTCAGGGATAGACGAACAGCTTTGTGATGGATACAATGGCTATATAGTCGAAAATAATGAAAACTCTATTTTGCAAAAAATGCGTGAAATATTGAAAAATCCCGATATGATAAAACCGTTAAATATGAACGGTATGCCAGAAGAACTGTTAAGCAATGATAAGAAAATTGTGCAATATGAAACGCTGTTTCAAGGGTTGGATAAGAAGGAGAGATAAGTGGAAAGCAATCAAATTGCAGTGAGCGTAATCGTTCCCGTTTATAACGTAAAAGAATATTTGGAACAATGTTTAGACACAATTATTCATCAAACGTTAAAAGAGATTGAAATCATTTTGGTAAATGACGGCTCGACGGACGGTTCGGACGAGATATGTAATAAGTATGTTGCGTCGGACAATCGTGTTGTTCTAATCAATCAAAAAAACGCAGGGCTTGCCGCAGCTAGACAAGCAGGTCTTAATATCGCAAAGGGCGAATATATCGGTTTTGTCGATTCAGATGATTGGTTGGAGCTTTCTATGTACGAAGAAATGTACGGAAAGGCAAAAGAACATGGTGCGGACATTGTATTTTGTAATACTTATCGTGATGAATCGAAGAAAGAACAAATCTATTTTAAGCCTGGATTTTACGATAGAGTAGGTATGGAAAAAACGATTTTTCCTCGTGTTTTAGCTGGATTTGATGAAAACAAGAGCGAATGTACGCTACGCTGGTGCAACTGGTTGCGCATTTATCGCAGGTCGTTGATAGAAGAACACAACATTCGTTTTGATCCGCGCTTCCGTCGTTGTCAAGACTTGCCGTTTACTTTTGAGTGTACGATTCATGCGAATAGTTACTATTATTTGGGGGATAGATACTTATATCACAACCGAATGAATTTTGAATCGCTGTCCAAGGGATATACCAAAAATATGTGGGGGTTGTTAAAGCCTTGGGTGGAATATCTTAAAGAAGTTGTTGAGAATTATTCGGCGTATGATTTTAGCGGGCAGATGCGTTTGCGCGCGGCATTAACGGCATTCGAATGTGCCGACAATGAAACAAAACCGAATAACGTTCGGAAATTAAGAGAGCGTATTGCTACGATTCGGCAAATTATGAAAGAATCCAAAGAAATTTGCGGTTGGAAGGAGTTGGATACAATGCGCATGGGGCGTATATATAAGCTGTATACGATCTGTTTTAAGTTAAGGCTGCCGCTTGTATTCTATATGCTTTCTAAAAAGCGCTATGCAGCAAGAACAAAACAATATAAAGAATTGATGAAAAATAAGTAGCGGAGGAGCTATGTATTCGGATATTAAAAGTGTACAAATTTTAATTTCTTTGCTTAAACAGCATAACGTTCGCAGAGTGGTATTGTCTCCTGGAAATAGAAACGTTCCTATCGCGCATTCCTTGGAGAGCGATCCATTCTTCGTTACATATTCGGTTGTTGACGAAAGGAGCGCGGGATTTTTCGGGATTGGTTTAATACAGCGTTATAGAGAGCCCGTTGCCATTTGTTGCACTTCGGGAACAGCAGTTTGCAATTACTATTCGGCGGTCACAGAAGCTTATTATCAAAAATTGCCTCTGTTGGTAATTTCCGCCGATCGTAACCCGTATTATCTCAATCAGGATGAGGAACAAATGTTGCCTCAAACCGACGGGTTTGAAAAGGTGACAAGAAAAATCGTGCAGCTTCCCATGATTAAAGACGACGTAGACGAATATACCTGCGGTAGAATGGTCAATGAAGCTATTTTGGAATTGAATCATCATGGCGGAGCACCCGTACAAATCAATATTCCCATTGAAAAGGGGTTGGCGTTGTTTAACACGCCTGAATTGCCCAAAGTTCGCAAGATTGAAAGGCATTATCTTTACGACGATTGGAGTGCATACGCAAAGCAGTTAAAAGAAAAGAAGGTTTTGGTTTTGTACGGTCAATCCCCGTCTTTGCTTGATGAGGATATAAAAATTGTAGAAAAGTTTTCCGATATGTACGACGCGGTCATCGCGGTAGACCCTTTGGCGAACTTGCACTGCAAGGGTACGGTTTCAACTTTCGCGCTTTCAAGGGTTACTGATGCGGGAGATTTTAAAAATAATTTATTGCCAGACATTGTAATTACCTTAAATAGTGGTTATTTATCGTATGTGCGCAGCCATTTGAAGAGTTGTAAGGGGCGTTTTGAACATTGGGCAGTGAATGCGGAAGGGAAAGTACAAGACCCTGTATTCAGTATCAAAGAAGTGTTTGAAGCTGATCCGCTTGCCTTTCTAAAAAAAATGGTAGAGACGGGCAGTGCAGAACAAGGGGATACCCGCTATTTGAAACGTTGGAAGGAAGAAATTGCCAAGGTGGATTTCGATAAAATTGAACTGCCTTATTCTAATTTTTATGCAGCGAGAGAGCTGGTACACGCGCTTCCAAAAGATTCCGTATTTCATATTGCAAACAGCACGAGCGTACGCCTAGTTTCACATTTTGATATAGATCCTTCCATCGAGGTGTATTGTAACCGCGGTGCAAACGGTATAGACGGTTCGGCATCTGCATACATGGGTATGGCATGCCATAATGATAAAAAAGCGTTTTTGTTGATTGGGGATTTGAGCTTTTTCTATGATATGAACGCGCTTTGGAATCATTACGTGTCCCCTAATATGCGTATTATTTTAAATAATAATGAAGGGGCAACGCTCTTCCATTATACCGTAGGGTTAAACAATGTACCTACGTTGGACCAGAATATTGCCGCAGGTCATCATGCGGTGGCGAAAGGTTGGGTAGAATCGCGTGGCTTTGAGTATTTTGCGGTTAGAAATGAAAAAGATTTAGAGCTTGCGCTTGCTCGAATGAACGAAACGACGGAGAAACCTATTTTTGTCGAAATCTTCACTGATAAAGAAAATGATGCACAAGTTTTGAAGGCTGCTTATGCGCAGTTTCAGAAGAAAGACAATGCGGCAAAAAATATTTTAAAAACGATTTTCCGAGGTAAAAATGCTTAATTTTTTAAAAAGAAAACGTATTGTTGTGAAAAAGGATATACAATACGTATACGTGGACAACGTCAAGAGATTTGAAGGGATTGTGGTGCTTGTGACCGGAGCAACGGGTTCGATTGGGGAAGCGATCAGCCGTCGCTTTGCCGTAGAAGGCGCACACGTCGTTTTAACGGGACGTTCAGAAGAAAAGTTGAAAACCTTGCAAGAACAGATGTTGAAAGATGGGTTAAAGGTGAGTTATATTGTGATGGACGTGTCGGATGAAAGTTCTATCGCAAGCGCTATGCAAACCGTAGCGAGCCAGTTCGATAAGATCGACGTTCTTGTCAACAATGCAGGTTACAGCGCACGTGCGACGAAGAAACTTTTACACGAGCAAACCATTGAAAACATTGATAGCTTGATGGCGGTTAACCTGCGTGGCGTCATTTTGACGTCGCGTGAAGTGGTAAAATATATGACTGCTTCGAAACAAGGTCGAATTATACACATCTCATCCATTGTCGGAATGCAGGGCAAAACGAAGCATGCGGAATATGCCGCCGCAAAGGCTGGGTTATTTGGTCTTATGAAATCTCAGGCGATTGAGCTTGGTAAGTATGCAATTACCGTAAACTGTGTTTCCCCTGGTCTTGTACCTAGGGAGAATGCTTCGGACGAGAAACTGAGTGAATCGGCAAGTAGAAACGTCTTGGATAAATTGTGCGTGCCTGAGGATATTGCACACAGCGTTGTATTTTTAGCATCTAAGGAAGCTGAGTTTATCACTGGGCAAAACTTGGCTGTTGATGGGGGGAGAAGCTTGGGATTGATGGGCGATTGAGATTGTTTTTTATAAAACAATGGAAAACCGTGTCAATGCCACCCGTCAATAAGGCAGTAGCGGTAAAGAATCCTGCTAAAATAATAAAATATAAAGCTTAACAAATATGAAAATTGCAATTTTGACTTTTTTTGAATCGGAAAATTACGGAACGGTTTTACAAGCGTATGCCATACAAAAATATTTAAAAAAGCTGGGGCATACGGTGGAACTTTTACATATTAAAAGAATGGTAAACGGTACGTCTTCTCACTATGCATCAGTTGATAAAAAAGCTACGCTTTTAGAAAGGGTTCGTTACAAAGCATCTTCTATTTTAAAAAAGGCAAGCATTCAAGAAAAAGGTGAAAAATTTAAAGATTTTCGTAAGCAATATTTACAGACAAGCAAGTATTACGAATCGGAGGAACAACTGATAAACGAGTTGGAAGATTACGATTTGTTTATTAGCGGTGGCGATCAAATTTGGAACCCTTATCACAAAGTTTTTTCTTTGCATTATATGTTTGATTTTCTTCCTGTTGACAAGCCGAGAATCGCCTATGGGTCGAGTTTTGGAGTGGCAACGATTGAAGACGAAACGATTTTGTCAGAGATGAAAATTTGCTTGGAAAAATATCAAGCGATTGGGATACGTGAAAAGAGCGGCGCTGATATGATTGAAAAAATGGGTTTGAATGCGGTGCAGGTATTAGATCCCGTATTTCTCTTGAAAGACGATTGGCATATGTTTGTAACCGAGAGCAAGCAAAAGAAGAAATACTGTTTGGTGTATGCGCTGATAGGTTATCCTCAAACGGAGAATAAAAAAATTGCCGCGTTTGCGAAAAAGAGAGGGTTGGAAGTGATTATTCTACCTTTTAATAGGCAAAATTCTTTGAACGGTTTTAATAAACAATTCGGGCTTTCCCCGCAAGAGTTTTTAAATTATGTAGCGCATGCGGAATATATTTTTACAAACTCTTTTCATGGTTTGGCTTTTTCGATTTTATTCCAAAAGCAATTCGCGTTACTGGGTTGCAATTCGGAAGAAGGGGTGGCAAAGCGTGAGCGTTTAATTGATCTTTTAGGGCAGTTTGGCATAGGGGATCGGAATTTTGAAAACGTCGAAAATGCCATCGATTATAGAGCGGTAGGCAAAACGATACAAATTCGATTGAATGAATCAAAAAAATATATACAAGAAAGTATTGCTGGGATAGAAGAAAATTGAAATGTCGTTATTGAAAGATAAAACGCTATGAATCACAGGCGGTACGGGTTCGTTTGGAAACGCTGTATGAAATAGATTCTTAAAAACGGATATTGGAGAAAGTTTTAAATGCTTTGTATAAAAAAATTTGAAGAAACGTATAAAAAAGATCCTGCGGCAGTGGCTTTTTGTCCTTACCGTGTTTGTCCGTTGGGGGCGCATAGCGACCATCAGTACGGTAAAATTACGGGGTTTGCGATTGATAAAGGGATACATATCGCTTATGCGCCCAAGCAAAACGGCGTTATCGAATTGTCTTCTTTACAATTCAACAAGCGCGCGCAATGGCACGTGAAATCTGTGCCCGAAACAAAAGAAAACGATTGGGCAGATTATTTGCGCGGTGCAACCTTGATGTTGTCGCAAAAATATCCTTTGAAAGTAGGTCTTTGCGGTGTGATTGAAGGTAGCCTTCCCATTGGTGGACTTTCTTCTTCTGCGGCGGTGACGATTGCCTTTTTGTCCGCACTTTGCAAGGTGAACGATATTCATCTTACCGAGTTGGAAATGATTTTGACGGCGCAGGCGGCGGAAAATAAGTACGTCGGCGTTTCGTGCGGAAAGCTGGACCAATCTTGTGAAGTACTTTCCAAGAAAGACAAGCTGTTGTATCTCGATACCAAAGACGACAGCTACGAATTGATTCCTGCAAATCCGAATATGGAGCCGTATAAAATTGCCATTTTCTTCTCGGGCGTTGAGCGTACTCTCGCGGGGAGTAAATTCAATATGCGCGTGGACGAATGCCGTAGCGCGGCGTATGCTTTGAAAGCGTTCAGCGGTATGGAATACGGTAAGTTTAACGAAACCTTCCTTCGCGACGTTCCTTATGAAACGTATTTGCAGTATAAAGATAAATTGCCTGAAAATTGGCGCAAGCGTGCGGAGCACTGGTACACGGAATTTAAACGCGTGGAAGCTGGCGCAGAAGCGTGGCGCAGAGGGGATCTCGAAACGTTTGGGAAACTTTCTTTTGAGAGTGGACATTCGTCTATCTATCACTATGAAACGGGCTCGGACGAGCTGAAAACACTCTATGAAATTATGCTCAAAACGGACGGTATTTACGGTGGACGGTTTAGCGGCGCAGGGTTTAAAGGTTGCTGTATGGCGATCATTCATCCTTCTTTTGCTTGTGATATAGAAAAGCACGTAACAAACGAATATTTGAAAGAATTCCCTGCTTTGGAAGGGAAATTTTCGGTGCATATTTGCGATACGGCAGACGGGGTGGAATTATGAAATGTTTAATTTTAGCGGCGGGATACGCGACAAGATTATATCCCTTGACGGAAAATTTCCCAAAACCTTTGTTGAAAGTGCAGGATAAAACGATTCTCGATTGGCTGATTGGCGACATTGATTCTCTTGGATTGGTGGACGAGTACGTGGTGATTTCCAATCACAAATTTGCTGATTGTTTCCGTACATGGTGTGCTCAAAAGCCTCAAAAGATTACAATTGTTGACGACGGTACGAGTACAAACGAAACCCGTCTTGGCGCGGTACGCGATATTCAATTTGCCGTTGACGAACTTTCGCTTGACGACGATATGTTGGTGATTGCAGGGGATAATCTTCTCGATTTTAGCCTGACGAAGTTTATTGTTTACGCGAAAGAAAAAGGAACGTCGTGCATTATGCGTTATTATGAAGCTTCTACGCAAAAGCTGCAAAAGTGCGGGGTGGCAGAAGTGGACGAAAACGATAAAATTTTGCGCTTAACGGAAAAACCCGCCGAGCCCAAATCGAATTGGGCTTGCCCGCCCTTTTATTATTACACAAAAGAAGATGCAAGGCTTGTGCAAAAAGGTATCGAAAGCGGTTGTGGGGTAGATGCGCCTGGAAGTTATATCGCTTGGCTTTGCACACAAACGACTGTGCACGCGATGGAAATGCCTGGAAAACGCTATGATATAGGCAATTTGGAAAGCTATGAAAGAGTGCAAAAGGAGTACAAGGGAATATGTTAAAGCAAAACGTAGACTTGAACAACAAAACAATCCTTGTGACGGGTGCGGCTGGGTTTATCGGCTGCAATCTCGTGTTGGAACTTTTGCGTTCCTATCAAAATATTCATGTTATCGGCATTGATAATATGAACGATTATTACGACGTATCCATCAAAGAATATCGCCTTTTAGAAATTGAAAAAGCGGTGAGAGAAAAAGAAGATTGCGAATGGGATTTTATTCGTGGAAGTATTGCGGATAAGGCGCTGATCGATAGCATTTTTACCGAACATAAACCTGCGGTCGTTGTCAATTTGGCGGCGCAGGCAGGGGTTCGGTATTCCATTACCAATCCCGACGTGTATATCGAAGCGAACGTAATTGGCTTTTATAATATTTTGGAAGCGTGCCGACATAACCCCGTAGAGCATTTGGTGTATGCGTCCAGTTCGTCGGTCTACGGCTCGAATAAAAAAGTTCCGTATTCTACGGACGATAAAGTGGATAATCCAGTATCCTTGTATGCCGCGACAAAAAAATCGAACGAGCTTTTGGCGCATGCGTATAGTAAATTGTATAATATCCCTTCGACGGGGCTTCGTTTCTTTACCGTTTACGGACCTGCGGGACGTCCTGATATGGCGTATTTTGGTTTTACGAACAAGCTGTTAAAAGGAGATAAAATTCAAATTTTTAATTACGGCCACTGTAAGCGTGACTTCACATTCGTAGACGACATTGTAGAGGGAGTAAAACGTGTTATGCAACACGCACCTGCAAAGCAAAACGGCGAGGACGGATTGCCTTTGCCGCCGTATAAAGTGTATAATATCGGCAACAGCAGCCCTGAAAATCTGCTCGATTTCGTGGATATTTTACAGCAAGAGCTTATCCGTGCAAAGGTTTTGCCTGCGGATTATGATTTTGAAGCGCATAAAGAGCTTGTACCTATGCAAGCGGGGGACGTGCCCGTAACGTATGCGGATACTTCCGCTTTGGAAGAAGATTTTGGGTTTAAACCCGCTACGCCGCTTCGCGTAGGGCTTCGAAAATTTGCCGAATGGTATAAAGAGTTTTATAAGGTATAAAAATTAAGTTTGAAACCGATCAAATTATCGCAAAAAAGCCCGAAGGTGGTAGGCATGTATCGATTGACGGTGAAAACGGGGCGTGATAATTTTCATCAAAATAGTATTCAAGGCGTTATGAAACGCATCAATTTTAGATAAAGTTTATACGAGAGATTTATATTTAGAGATTAAAATGATGGGGGCAGGTATGCGTTGAAATGCTTTTTGGGGCTCGCCATTCCGCCCTCCACGCTCCTTGTGCCCCTGATAGGGGCAGCCATCTTGCACTCAAAATAGATAACGTAGATAAAAAAG
>JAZNLM010000015.1:0-8695 GCA_045579105.1 Candidatus Flemingiibacterium sp. | reverse complement strand
AGCGTTTCTTGCACGCTCCTTCTGATCGTTCATAAGCTTTGCGAAGGTTTCTTCATCGAGCTTAAGGTTCTGTTCAGCCGCAATTTCACGGGTAAGGTCGATAGGAAAGCCGAACGTGTCGTAAAGCTTGAACACCTCGTCACCGGAAATGGTGTCAGCGCCGTCGGTAAGTGCGCGCTTGATGAGGTTGGAGAGAATGGAAAGACCTGCGTCGATAGTTGCATCGAAGCGCTCTTCTTCCATAGAGATTACCTTGATGATATAGTCATGCTTTTCAACAAGCTCGGGGTATCCAGCCTTGTTGGTCTCAACAACTACATCGCAAAGCTCGGTAAGGAACGGACGGTTGATACCGAGAAGCTTACCGTGACGAGCTGCGCGGCGAAGGATACGGCGAAGCACGTATCCGCGGCCTTCATTAGATGGAATAACACCGTCGGAAATCATAAAGGTAGCGCTCCTGATATGGTCAGTTACAACGCGGATGGAAACGTCCGTGTCACCGCCGTTACCGTACGTCTTGCCTGCAATCATACATACTGTGTCAAGAACGCTTCTTACGGTATCTACCTCAAAGAGGTTGTCCACGCCCTGCATTACGCACGCAAGACGCTCAAGTCCCATACCGGTGTCGATGTTCTTTTGCGCAAGCTCGGTATAGTTGCCGTTGCCGTCATTGTTGAACTGCGAGAATACGTTGTTCCAAATTTCCATGTAGCGGTCGCAGTCACAGCCGGGCTTACAGTCGGGAGATCCACAACCGTACTTTTCGCCGCGATCGAAGTAGATTTCCGAGCATGGACCGCAAGGGCCTGAACCGTGCTCCCAAAAGTTATCAGCCTTACCAAGGCGAACAACGTGTGCCGGATTAACTCCAATTTTGTTTACCCAAATATCGTAAGCTTCCTCGTCGTTTTCGTAAATAGAGGGCCAGAGAAGCTCACCCGGAATTTCGAGAGTAACGGTGAGAAATTCCCATGCGTATGTGATAGCTTCTTCCTTAAAGTAGTCGCCGAAGGAGAAGTTGCCGAGCATTTCAAAATAAGTACCGTGACGAGCGGTTTTGCCAACTCGCTCGAGGTCGGGTGTACGAATACACTTCTGACAGGTGGTAACACGGCGGCGCGGCGGCTCAACCTCACCCGTGAAGAACTTCTTCATCGGTGCCATACCGGAGTTAATAAGAAGAAGAGATTTGTCGTTGTTTGGAACGAGCGAGTAACTGGGAAGTCTCAAGTGATCCTTCGATTCAAAGAAGGAAAGATACTTCTCGCGAAGCTCGTTAAGTCCAGTCCATTTCATTTTTATCTCCATTCCGCCGCCATTAGGGCAGCACAAATATATTTTTGCAAAAGTTTTTACACCAATTAAAAATTATATCACAAATGATCGCTTTTGTCAACATTTTAGCGCGCTTTATGGAATAAAGGGAATTTTCTTTTAATATACTCCAATTTCTCGCTTCCTGACACAATTTTATATAGCTCATTGAGCAGAAGTGTTAAAAGTGACACGACAATACAAGCGATAATTGCAGGAAGTGAAAGAGGTGTTACACCGAATACGTCGCCAAGTGAGGGAATAAGAAGCGCCAATGTGATAAATGCAAACACACCCGTACCAAATAAGGTGTAACTTACAGACACTCGTATACCCGGCCTAAAAATACTTTTTTCCGAAGCCAGAGAAGCGAACGTAATAAGCTGGCACGCGCTGAATGTGATAAACGCTGCAGAGGAAAATTCTGCGGTACTTATGGTAAAACCAAGCGCATTGAGTACGGGATAAATAAGAAGTATCAAGAGCGCTTCAGTCAATGCAAACAGCGTTGCGCGGACATTCATCATAAGCGGCTTTTTGAGCGTTTCTTCCGAATCATCCTTAATGAATAGCGCATTGTGCGGCGGTTTTGCAAACGCCGAGGCCAGAATTGCCGCAAAATCCACTATAAGTCCGCCAAAAATCAGTTGGATCGGAGTTAACGCATTGACACCTATTACAAGCGATCCGAGTGTTATAAACACGCGCGCAAGCTGTGAGGTAGTCAGATATCTTACCATGCGCAGCAAATTCTGGTATATAGTGCGAGAATATTCAAGTGCGGATACAACAGCAGAAAATCCGCCCTTGCCCTGATCGTCAGCATCGGAGATGACAACGTCAGAAATAAGTTTCAAGGCTTCCGACTCAAATGCACCTCGACCTGCAATTCGTGAATATGCAGGCGTTTGACGTGAACGTATGTCAATACCCGAACGCTTTGCTTTCGGTGATATTGTAACGCTTTGTGTAAATCCCACGTCTGCGCTCTTTAGCAGAAGCGCACCATTGATACCACCACATAGTAGCCCGACACACTCGCCATCATCCTTCATCATCTTCACGATTTTTGCAAGTTGAGACTTTGAAAGTCCAACGTACATATTATAAAGCGGCAAGTTCGTACGAAGGATATCTTCGTTCATTGTATCTGCCTTCGCTCCCGAAAGAATACCGCTTTCATTTTCTATAATACCGACCGACATAGCTATATACTTATCGTTTTCGGCAAAGTTGTCCGTTGCCATGATAACGCGTATACCCGCGGATTTGAGTCGAGATATTGTCTGCGCAATTCCCATACAGAGTGGCTCACGTATTGCTAAAAAGCCCTCGAAGGTAAGATCGGATTGGATTGAACCTATGCGCTGCAGATTATTGTAACCTGTAACTCCCGTAGCCATAGCTACAACTCGGTAAGAGCTTTTTGTAAGACTCGATGCTACGCTTAAAAATTCAAGGCGGTCATCAGTGGTCATCTTGAATATGCGACCGTTTTCCACGTAATACTCACACGCATTAAGTATAGCTTCAGCATCACCGCGACAAACTGCCATATAGCGCGTGTCTGTATCGGATGTGAGCGTGGTTTCAAACTTTGACGCACCGCCCGAGGAAACGTGCTCGATTATCGGGTGTGCGCGGTCAATGTCGGAATTGTAGAGTGATAATGACTGTGCAAGGTCGATTATCGCTTCTTCCTCGGGGGTTACTTTTCGCGAAGCCTCGGAAAGCGAGGCAAGTCCTGCACCGTATATTCCAGTGGAGATAACACCTGCGAGCACCGCACTGCGTATGCGCTCAACCCTGTCAACGTCATTTGCGCTGTACAGCTTGCGCGATACGTATATCTTGTCAACAACAGAGTGTGAGCTTGTTATAACGCCGTCCTTTGGAACTATAAGTGTTGTAAGGCGTTTTATATCCTCAAGTTTTTCCGCATTTTTGATGAGCGCACCGACGTTAACGTCGCGACGCCGCTTCATTGCGCCAAACACCCCACACCCTACAATTATGTAGCCAAACGTCACATAAAGCTCGCTCATGGCCGCAACCGCAAGGGAAATGCCGGTTAAAAATGCACCGAATATACCTTCCGTGTTTGGTATAAAGAGATTGATAACCGTTATCGCAAACACGAGCGCCAGCATTGTAAGCGACCATGCGGAGCAATATTTTTTCAAAGTGTGCAAAATGCTTAAATTTTCATGCGTTGCGAGTGATTTTGCTGTACCGAGCATACGCGCGGCGGTGTTGTCACCCGTTGCTACCACTATCGCTCGCGCTGTTCCGGCGGTAACGATAGTTGTGGCAAATGCCATGTTTTTTTGGTTTTCTATTGAGAGCGTTTCTGTAAAATGCGTGAAATCAGCATCTTTAAAAACAGAGGATTTTGCGCCTGTCAGCGGCGATTCGTTTATATAGAGTCCATCTGATGAAGTAAGTCTGCAGTCTGCAGGCACAACATCACCGGCGCTAAGACATACAACGTCACCCGGGACAAGCACACGCATATCCACGAGCATAAGCTTACCGTCACGTATTACCTTTGCGGTGGGCAGGGAATATTCAACCATTCCGTTGAGGACCTTCTGCGCTTTATAATACGTAAATACTGCCGCCGCATAATTGATTATTAGCATGAAAAGTATCACGCCCGATGCAAGCGGTACTTCGAAAACATAGGCAGCTATAAGTGCGACTATCAGCAAAAGCGCTGCGTAATCCGTTGGTATTAGTTTTTTTAGCTCGCTGCTTTTTTTTGTGTAGACGTTGTTCGCACCATGTTCGCGGCGAGATTTGACATATGCTGAGCGAGTGAGTCCACGGCCTCTGTCGGTATCAAACTTTTTTTCAGCCTGTTCGATAGTCTGATAGTACCACGCTTCAGCTGTTTCGTTTATCTTCATAACAGTTCAAATGCGAGTGAACCGTCGCATACTGTGAGCGCGGCAGCCGAAAGTGGCTTGTCGTAGCTCGAGATAATTTCAGAAGCAAGCTTATCTTCAACCTCTGTTTGAATATATCTGCGAAGATTACGCGCACCGTATTTGCGTGAATAGGACTTCTTCGCAATAAGTTTTGCTGCCTCATCCGTCCAAGTGAACTTCATATCGCGCTCAGCAAGAGCATCACGCAACTCGCCGAGCATAATGCAAGCGATGTTCGCGAAATCATCTTCCTCAAGTGCGCGGAAGGTTACGATTTCGTCTATACGGTTTATAAACTCGGGACGAAGAAACTCGGAAAGTGATTTTTCCGTCTTGTTTTCAGCAAGAGATGCGTTATCAGCGCCGCCGAAGCCTGCGCGCGCCGAGCCAACGGACGAACCTGCATTGGTTGTCATAACTAGTATGGTATTCGAGAAATCAACCACACGTCCGTGAGAGTCTGTAATTTTACCGTCATCAAGTATCTGAAGAAGGATATTGAGCACGTCGGGATGTGCCTTCTCTATTTCGTCGAGAAGAACTACAGAGTATGGATGACGGCGTATCTTTTCTGTAAGCTGCCCTGCTTCATCAAAGCCAACGTAGCCGGGAGGCGAACCGATTATCTTCGATACGGCGTGTTTCTCCATATATTCGGACATATCAATGCGAATTAGGGCGTCGGGAGTATTGAAGAGGTCACGTGCTATGGTCTTGACAAGTTCGGTTTTGCCAACTCCCGTCGGACCTGCGAATATAAAGGATACGGGTTTGCGCTTACTTGTAACGCCGGCCCTGCCGCGCTTTATAGCACGAACGACAGCGGACACGGCTGCATCCTGACCAATAATATGCTCCCTGATGCGAGCTTCGAGGCGGTCAAGCCGCAAGAATTCGTTTTCTGTAATACTTGTCGCCGGAATACCCGTCCAAATTTCGATAACGTCCGCAAGATGCTCTGCGGTTACATCAGGGCGCTTTTCAGCTGCAGGACGAAGCTCGTCAACTCGCTTGGAAAGACGAAGTTCCTCGGTCTTAAGTTCAGCCAACTGACGGTAGCGTTCCTCATCGGGAAGCTCGTCATTTGTAATCTCAAGCGCTTCTATCTGCGCGCGCTTTTCGGTAAGGTCATTGGAAATTGAGTTGAAATCGTCAAGAAGCACGTTTGCAAGCGAAACGTGTGCCGATGCTTCGTCTATAAGGTCGATAGCCTTATCGGGAAGAAAGCGGTCGGTAATGTAGCGTTCAGAGAGGGTTACGGCGCGCTTGGCAATATCATCGCTTATGATAACGCCGTGATAGTCCTCGTAGTAGTGCTTGATACCTTTGATTATTTCAAAGGATTCTTCGACAGATGGCTCATTTACCATAACCGGCTGGAAGCGGCGCTCAAGCGCGGAATCCTTTTCGATATGCTTTCGGTATTCGTTCATCGTTGTTGCGCCGATTACCTGAATTTCACCGCGTGAGAGGGCAGGCTTCATAATGTTAGCCGCGTTCATCGCGCCTTCCGCCTCGCCTGCACCGACGATGTTGTGCACCTCGTCAATAACAAGGATTACATTTCCTTGTTCTTTTACCTCTGTTATGAGTCCCTGTATGCGCGACTCGAACTGTCCGCGAAACTGTGTGCCCGCAACCAGAGCGGTTAAGTCAACGAGATACACCTGCTTGTCGCGAAGACGCATAGGAATATTACCCTCGGCTATTTTAAGCGCGAGAGCCTCTGCTATTGCAGTCTTACCTACCCCTGGTTCGCCGATAAGGCAAGGATTGTTTTTTTGACGGCGTGAGAGTATCTGTATAACTCTGTCAAGCTCACGCTCACGCCCCACAATGCGGTCGAGTTTACCTTCGGTAGCAGATGCAGTGAGGTTTTTGCAGTAGTTTGTGAGGTATTTGAGCTTGTTAGGGGCGCCTTTAGGTTTGCTTTCTTTTTTTGAGCTGTTGGGGGCAGATTTATTGTCCTCGCCACCAGACTGCGGCTTTCCAAAGCCGTAGCTGCCGAAAAGCTCGGAGAGATTGATTGACGGAGCACGTCCTTCACCACTTTCATCACTGTCAACTGCAGCGAGCTCGGTCATTTTTTCCGCCATATCCTCAAGCTCTGCATCAAGCTCTTCTATAGAGTCAGCGGGAACGCCCATTTTTTCAAGAATATCATTTACGGGCTTTATACCAAGTTCCTTGGCGCATGTAAGGCAAATACCTTCTGTGACAGTTTCTCCATTTTCAATTTTAGTGACGTATACCACAGCAACACGCTTATGGCATCTTGCGCACATTTCCATATTAAATAAGATCCTTTCTTGGTTCGCGGATGAATTACTTATTTGAATAAAATCAGACCGTTGTCAACGAAAAATTTTAGGATAAACGAGCCTGAAATAATTGATTCATTGAATATATTTGGGCGTATTGTGTGCATAGCATTGATAAGCCCCACTGATATATTGGCTATCGCCCATGACGAGAGAAGTGCTGTAATAACACCGAACAGTCCGCCGAGAATTTTATTTAGCTGTTTTAAAACCGGCAGACGGCAGAGAAGATCGAGCACATATGCTGCTATAAGGCATAGAAACAGTGTCGCAAGAAAAATTATACTTGCGGCACAAACCGTGCTAATAGAAGCTGCTGTGGGCGCTGCAATTTTCTCGGAAAGCGCTTTGAGCGCATCAGGACGGGTAAGGTTTGAGAGAAAGTCGTTATAATAACTCTCGATATCGGATATATTGAATTTAAAACGGTCTGCGAAATTTGATAGAGCCTCTGGACGATCATTTAATACCTCGTCTATTTCCAGATCTTCAGCGCCGACATTTACTATAGAGTCAAGCGTTTGCTGTGTGAAATCGGACACGCGCTCCTTTACAAAATTTTCTTCAAGCCAAGTAGAAAGTGGGCCGGTAAAGGTGAAAACACAGATAAGAGCCAAAATTACAGCTGCAAGGCGCATACCTGATTTTACAAAACCCTTTGAAATACCGTGACACACCGCCGTGACTGCAATAGCGAGTATTGCAAGGTCGATAATAAAACTCATTTTTTAAAGTTTTGCGCGCAAAAATTATTTTCTGCGCTTCTCCTTGTATTTTTTGGTTATTCAGAAGCATCCGCACTTCTGTCATAATAGTGTTCGTCGAAGCCCGTAAGCGAATACGTAAGAGCATAATTTTTAAGGGCAACAAGCACGCTTTCCTTGTTTGAAACCAAGAGATCAATTGCATCCGGTTCAACAGTGACCGTGCCTATTTTTTTGTTGATGAGGTTTATGCGCGATAGTGTATTGCCCGTGAGTATAAATATGTAGTCACCGGTATTGTCGGAATCAATGCCTGCCAGTTTGCCTTCGAAATTGCCTTCGTAGGCAAGACGTCCGTTAACATCAAACACGCGCAGAGCATAGTTCTTTCCTATAACGCCTTCTGAATATACAGCGCACAGATATTTAGCTGAGGCATCTGTCATTGCCAGTTGAGTCATGTGAGATACACGGCTCTTTAAATTAAGCTCACTGTCAAAGAAATATATGCCTTCATCTGTTACTACCGCAATCCCGCTATCCATAAGGTAAAGCGAGTATCCAAGTCCGTTGATCTCCGCTGAATGGAGAACTTGGGTTTCGCCGGGAACTATAAGTTCTATCTTGGTGTAGAATTCACCTTGCTCTGCACCTGCAGTCATGACCGCAAGCTTTGAACTGTCGGGCATAAATTCAATTGCCATAAGGTGATCGTTCTTGTAAATTTTTGAGATGGGTTCAAAATCTGAGTTGAATACAGTTATCGCGGTGCGGTATTCACGCGAAGACGAGGCAACTGCAAAGCCTCCGCTATGGGATATTGTAGCATCTGTTATCGGATACTCGGTCGTTCCCTCGTGAAGAAGGGTGAACGTATTGAGTATAGTGTATTCAGAACCGGAAAGGTCAAAGCAGAGCGCGAATTTATCACTTGTCTTTAGAACCGGCGAGGAATAGTGTATTGGCTCGGACATTATCTGATTGCCCTGCGAATCATAAAGCGCATAGCCCGACGGGGAAAGCGTGCAAAGATCTCCGATGAAAAGGTCGAGGCGATTTGGATCTCCCGAAGCATAGCTTATCTTTGGGGCGGTTATAGAAGTTTCCGTATTTGTAAAGCTGATGAATTTGAGGACATATCGTAAATTTTCAAGGGTTATGTCTTTTCTCAAAAAAGTGAAGGAGAAAATCACGAAGACAACCAGAAAAACTATGCTTATATATTTTGCAATACGGTATCCGAGGCTGACGGAAGAATAATACTCATCAAGCTTTGGGGTGCCGTCATCGATAACGTTTAAATCGGGTTTTTTAGGAGCTGTGGGGTTTAATTCAGTTTGTTTAACGGGTGTCTGCGGCATCGGTATTCTCCTCTCTTAAAATATTGTTATAATAACTTTAATATTATACCACAAAATTT
>JAZNLM010000014.1:0-4307 GCA_045579105.1 Candidatus Flemingiibacterium sp. | reverse complement strand
TAACTAAAAATCAATGTTTTTCTCTTCTCTGGAAAATTAGCTTGGGAGATTTAGTTAAGAGTGAAAAAGTAAAACCTTCCCGAACTTTGTCCGAGAAGGTTTTTAGCAAGTCAGACCAAAAAAGATATCATTAATAGGGTCTTATTTTTTATGTTTACTCATCAATTTTTGATCATTTGCAAAATTGGCTTCAATAAGAGAAATCGTAAAAAGTCCGCATTTATCAATAAAAAATAAGAGTTATTTCTCACCGACTAAAAAATCTGTTTGGAAGAGCGACTTCTGTTTAGCTCTATTCATAATTTGCAGTATTTTTATTCATTCATCTGTAACAATAGTGGTATATAATATAAGGATACATTAACATTATACAAATTATAACGCCTATTCCTATCATTCTTATCTCAAGGAGGTGCCGACGATGCAAGGAACGCCTTTCCTGGTTTTGGATACGAGAAATGACTCTAAGAAACTGAAAATCGAATACCTTGCTGATGATTTCGACGAGAGAGAACTTAACGGTGAGAGCATATATCATATCTATCATGTAAGAATGCTCACGGAATTCCTCCTCCGCGAGTTATGTACATGTAAGCCGGAGCTTTCCATGCTCGAAGAAGATATAGCCGCCATTGCGATGGCATCTGCGCTGCATGATATTGGCAAACTGCAAATTCCTAAAAGTATACTTGATTATCCCGGAACACTTTCTCCGATCGAATATGATATAATTAAAAAACACTCTGTGTTTGGTGAGCAGATCATTCGTGAGGCAAATCACGGGGATATCTCTCAAAAAGCCATTGAATATGCCGCCGGGATTGCCCGATATCATCACGAGCGAATTGACGGTACGGGATACCCCGAGGGCCTTCGCGGTGATGCCATTCCGCTGTGCGCACAGGTCGTTGCCCTTGCGGATTCCTACGATGCGTTGACGAGCTCTCGCAGCTACAAGGAAGCTTTTTCCCAGGATGTTGCCCTTCAGATGATTTCAAGCGGCATGTGCGGCGTTTTTGACGCGGTACTCGTTGAGTGCCTTATGCGTGTCGTCAATCACCGAACACTGGTTGCCTTCAGAGAAAATCTACAGAAAAAACACAGTGTTGTCGGAGAGTATACTGATGTACGGTTGAAGCGAGTCCTGCTTATCGGCAACACTGAATACCTCACCGAAGAATTTGTACAAACTACCTTCCCGCAAAGTAAGGTTATGGTGGTCGGAAACACCGATCTCGGCGGATCTGATCGAATAAAGCTGTTCCGTGTGCGCAAACCCTCCGTCCAGTCTATACTTGAAACCTACGAATTTGACCTCATCGTCTTTTTCTCGGCAGGACTTAAATTCCAGTCCACCGATCAGAGTGATGCAGAGGAGCTTCGTGAGGTTCTGCAGTTCTCCGCAGAGCTGCAAAAGGAAGTAAAAATCCTCTATCTTTCTCCGCTCGATTCTTCATTCAGCGAGCGAACCGATAAGGCTATAATGGCATCCGCTAATGAAAAGCTTTGCGAATTTTACGCAAAGCGCTACTCGCTTGATATAAAAACCGTACAGATTCCATATCTATACAGCGCAGTATATAAAAACGATTTCCTTTATGGTGTATTTGAACAGATATCCTCGGGTAAAACCGTATGTATTCCGGAATCGTCCACGGCAAAGATGCATTTCCTTTCTCTGCCTGATTTGTCGGATCTGCTTATCCGTATCGTTGATAACTGGAAAGCCGGCAGTGGAGTTTTAAGTGTCGGTGATGAGTTTCACCTCACATTTTCCAATTTTGCCGAGAGGCTTAAAATAATCGCTCCCGGTGTAACTACGGAATTTACCGAGAGCCATACCGCTGGCGTTATCAAAACCACGAACACAGCACTGCGAAACGAATACGGTTGGTTTGCAAAGATATCTATTCTCGAGGATTTAGAGGATCAGTACGCACTTTATCTCAATACCAAAAAAGATGAAACCGAAACTTTTTTGGACGCAATCAAAAAATGGCTTTCAAAACATTCTTTTGCGATAAAAATCATAGAGCTGTTTTTGCTTTTCTTCCTGTCGGAGCTGTTTATACATATAACCGATTCTGCTGTTATCTTTTCAATCGTTGATTTCAGAACGATATTTATCGTTATTATGGCAACGCTGTACGGTTTGTCCTTCGGTATCGCTTCATCGGCACTTGCAAGTATTTCGTATTTTATCGCAAAGGTTATGGCAGGCACTGATCCGCTGACGATATTCTATGAGCCGACGAATTGGCTCGCATTTGTGTTCTTCTTTTTAGTGGGTGGACTTTGCGGTTACGTCAATTTAAAAAAAGAGGAGCACGGCAAATACCTCGAAGAGCAGAACAGACTTCTCGAAGACAAGCTTATCTTTACCGGTGAGATATACGAGGACACCCTTCGTGAGAAAAAGGACCTCAAGAAGCAGATCATTAGCTCAAAGGACAGCTTTGGCAAGATTTTCGACATTACACGAAAGCTCAACACCGTTGCTCCGCAGCAGCTATATCTTCGTACAATCGAAACATTCGAGGAGATACTTGAAAACAAAAGCATCTCGATATATTCCGTAAACGCAAATAACGCTTTCGGACGGCTTGAGGTTGCCTCAAGAGATCTTTTGGACATTGCCGCACGCTCTGTTTCCCTGCAGACCTATGCTCTGGTTATAGAAAAGCTTCGTGACGGCGGTATATGGAGAAACACCGAGCTTAAAAGCGAATATCCCATGTATGCGGCAGGCGTTTACCGCGGCGATGAGCTTGTACTGATGATTTTTCTGTGGCACGCAGATATGGGACAGCGTTCGCTTTACTATGTGAACCTTTTCAAGATTTTGCGTGACCTTGTGCAGATGTCACTTCTGCGTGCATACGATTACGGCAATGCCCTTGCTGAAAAGCAGTATATCCCGGACACACACATAATGAATGCCGAATACTTTGAAGAGTGCGTACAGAATTTTGCCGCACTCGCAGAAAAGAAGGTATCGACCTACGTTATGCTGGAATTTGACCTTAACGGTCATACCTTAAAAGAGGCCAATGAAATGCTCACCGGCAAAATCCGACTTAACGATATTCTCGGAATTACAAACGACGGCAAACTGCGACTCATTCTCTCCCAGGCATCCGAAAAGGACATTGAGTTTATTTTGCCGCGATTTTGTGGACTTGACATTACCGTCACCGTCGTAAAATAAGAAAGGCGATATATGCTTTATATCATAGCTGCAGCAGTACATATTCTTGTATGTCTGCTTGTGCTTATCGGAATCAAAATAAGAGTTCTGTCTGTACATAAATATATGTTTTTCGTGGCACTTCTGATCCCTTTATGGGGAATACTGATTGTGCTTATACTGCATTTTCAGATTGCATTTGATGCCACGGATTCTGCCGAGATCGGTGTTGAAAAATTAAAGCTTGAATCAGAGCTTTATAAAAGTGTTACCGTTGACGAAAAGAAAGCGGATACTGCAATTCCGATCGAAGAAGCTCTGCTTATCAACTCGGCGAGGGAACGCCGCTCGATTATAATGGACGTCCTTAATGATAATCCGGGCGACTACGTGGAATTTCTGCAAAAAGCCGGAAACAACGATGATACCGAGGTTGTACACTATGCGGTAACGGCAATGGTGGAGATATCCAAGGAAAACGACTATATGCTGCAGAAGCTTGAAGCGGAGCACGCCGCAAGCCCTGACGATATGGGCGTTCTTACAAAATACATTGACTTTTTATGGGACTGTCTGACGCAGAATCTGATGCAAGGACAGGTAGAGGTCATGAACCGTGAACTTTTCGCGCAGCTCATGAACAAAAAAATAGCTGTGGATGGCGATATCCACGATTACTCACGCCTTGTCGAAAACGAACTGAAACGCAAAAACTACGATGCGGCAGGAGAGATTATTAGCAGAATGGGCGAAAGATGGCCCGAATCCGAAGAGTATATCCTGCTGAAAATACAGTTTCTTGCCGTCCTTGGCAAAGGACGCGAGATACAGGACTTTGTAAAAGAAACGGAAAACAGCCACACATATAAATCATCAAAAACGAAGGAGGCGCTTGCGTTTTGGGTGAGCTGATAAATGGTATTCGCAGATTCAGCTTCAAAGGAATACTTGTTATACTGTTTGTGTTTTCGCTTATTGCGTCGGTTCTCCTTGTTGAACTAAGCGGAATACGTGCAAACCGCTACGACAAAAGCATTGAGCTGATGCCGCAGGATATGATTATAACAAAAGATAATGCGTTCACTTCTCTTGAGAAAAACACGCTCCTTATTCACAGCAG
>JAZNLM010000013.1:0-6429 GCA_045579105.1 Candidatus Flemingiibacterium sp. | reverse complement strand
CTCAAGGACATCCTCGGTCACGAGCAACTTAACACGACGCAGATATACACGCATATAAGCGACGAAAATATGAAAAAAGCAGTCGCCGCAAATCCCCTTGCAAGCTTTCGTGCAAAGGGAAAACCGCAGGATTCGTACGAGGATGACGAGGAATAAAATAGAGCAAAAAGCACCGCCACACGTACGTGTGACGGTGCTGATTTTTATTTGACAACTCTGATATTTTCGACGCCGTAATATTCGAAAAGTCGTATCTGCTCGTGCCCGATACGCTCGCCGCATATTGCTATGGGGATTGCAGGCGGGCAGGAAACACTTGCGTCTGCGAGTATGCGCCCGAGCGCGTTTTTGACTCTCACAACCTCGCTCGATGCAAGCGTTGCTTCGCGTATCGTTAGCACACGTTCGGCTTTAGTAAATTTCGGCGCGAATTCGGTAATCGGCGCACGTCTGGGCACGTTTTTAAATGCGTTTTTGATGCGCGAGAGGGTATTCCCGTCCATTTCGGGCGTGAGCATCATAACCAGATAGTCATTGTCGCAAAATTCGCATACTATTCCGCCTTTTTCAAGTGTATCAGAAAGCTCTGTTCCCGTATATCCGTAGGATTTCGGTGCGACGGTGATTTTCAAAACTTCCGAGCCGACGGTGTCAAATCCGAGCGAATTTATGGCGAATTTCAAAGCGCTTGCGGCACACTCAAAATGGGCAAGCCTCTCGCTGTAGCCATCTGCGATATACGCATTGACCGCGTCGAGCGACTGCATAATGAGATAAGACGGGCTTGTTGAAGCGAAAAGAGCCATTGCGCGCTCGGCGTTCTCCGAAAAAAGTGTGGGCGCGCTTTTCGAGATGTGCAGATATGCACCGCCTGTTAAAACGGGCAGTGTTTTGTGTGCGGAATCGGTGCACATATCGGCGCCAAGGTCGAGCGGATGACACGGTTTTGACAAAAAGTGGGTATAAGCACCGTGCGCGTTGTCGACAAGCAGTAAAATGCCGTGCTTTTTGCATATTTCGGATAGTGCGGCAATGTCGGCAACTCCGCCGAGATAGTCAGGGGACGTGACGTAAAGAGCTGTCGGCGGCTCGGACATGGTGGAAATTGTTTCCTCAACACTTTCTGCATCTGCGGATTCAAAAATGCCGTCTTTTGGATGAAGCCACGTTACGTTAAAATCGAGCATAGCCGCGGCGTACATAAACGTCGTGTGGGCGTTTCTGCCTGCCAAAATATGCGCCTTTTTGCCGTTTTCACGCGCAAAAAGGCACGCGAGGTACAGCATCGCGCGAATTGAGAGCGATGAGCCTTCGGTGGAATAAATTGTACGCGCGCTTCCAAACAGTGCTGCGGCATTTTCTTCGCTTTCGCGGATTATGCCGCCCGATTTATATAGCGTGTCCGCACCGTTTATTTCCGTTATGTCCAAGGCTTCGATGCCGAACGGACCGTCGCCTTTGTGGCCGGGCATATGCGTGCGCACAGCATTTTTTTCTGCATAAGACTTTACAAAATCACAGATTGGCGTGGATATTTTATTCATCGGCGTCAAGCGTTTTTGCGGCTTCAAGCATTATCGCGCACTCCATACGCTTGCGGAAAAGCTCACAGCCGTACTTGTATATACCGTTTACCGAGCCGGTTGCATGGTACGCATTTGCAGCACAGCCGCCCGAGCAGTAAAGCTTTGCCCAACATTCGCGGCATTCGGGCCGCGTGTACACGTTGCACGCGGCAAATTCGCACTGACAAGCGGTGTTTGTAACGCCGGTCCAGACGTCGCCAAGCTTGAATTTTTCCTCGCCAACGAATTGATGGCAGGGGTAAAGGTCGCCCCACGGAGTGACCGCCATATATTCGGTTCCCGAGCCGCATCCGGAGATACGCTTGTATATACACGGACCGCCCTTGAGGTCAATCATGTAGTGGTAGAACGTGAACGGCTTGCCTGCGCGGTGACGCTCAAGCATCAGCTCGGCAAGCTTTTCATACTGTTCAAGGACTACGGGCAGATCTTCCATAGTGAGCGCGGACGGATCATCCTCGGCACACACGACCGGCTCCATGGAAAGCTCATTGAAACCGAGGTCCAGCATGGTCTTAATGTCCTCTAAAAAGTCGGGATTTGCGTGGGTAAAGGTTCCGCGCATATAGTAATTTTTGCCGCCGCGCGCCTCAACCATCTTCTGAAATTTCGGAACAATTTTATCGAAGCTTCCATTACCAGCATAGTCAACACGGAAACGGTCGTGTACCTCTTTTCGTCCGTCGAGCGAAAGGACAACATTAGAGCATTCGCGGTTGGCGAAGTCGATAACGTCATCGTCTATAAGAAGTCCGTTTGTAGTAAGCGTGAAGCGGAAATTCTTGCCTGCGGATTTTTCAACCGAGCGCGCGTATGCAACAAGCCGTTTTACCACGTCGAAGTTCATAAGCGGTTCGCCGCCGAAGAAGTCAACCTCAAGGTTGCGGCGTGTGCCGGAATTTGCGATAAGGAAGTCGAGTGCCTGCTTACCGACCTCAAAGCTCATCATTGCGCGCTCGCCGTGGTACTTGCCCTGACTTGCAAAGCAATACGAGCAGTTAAGGTTACAGGTGTGTGCGATGTGCAAACACAGCGCCTTTACAACGCCCTTCGATTTTTCTTTTAAATTTCCGGCAAGCGGCTCAAACGTGTCGGGCGCGAAAAGCTGTCCCGCATCGCGAAGAGCCTCTACCTGCTCACAGCACTCGTCAAATTCGTCTGCGGTGATGCCGTGCTTTGTGATAATTTCATTTTTAAGTATTTCCTTGTCGGAGCTCTCGTAGCGCTCAATAATGTCGTACGCCACCTCGTCCACAATGTGAACGGAGCCTGAGTATATATCGAGGACTATATTAAGTCCGCCGAGCTTGTAGCAGTGTATCATTGGGTCATCTCCTTTGTGTTTTGGGGATACGGTCGCTTTTGGTGCACATCGCGCTGCGATGTGCGAAAGCTGCCCGCAAAAACTTTATTAGGACACTATCGCTCACAGAGATTTTGGCTAAACGGAAGTTCACGCCCTCGCTGTCTGCAGATTGGCTCCGCCAATTGCCTGAGTTTGCAAGGGAACTCAGGGGAACCTCGTCGGTACCCGTACCGACACCCCAACAGCCGTTTTGCGGTAAGCGTTCGTATTGCCATATCTTTGGTGTTGCATCAGAAAGAAGGAAAGATAAAATCAAAAAAGCCGCCGTTAGGCGGCATTTTTTGTAATTATTTCTCGCAAGCCTGGTTAGCAATACCGCAGCTGGTCTTGCAAGCGGACTGGCAAGAGGTCTGGCACTCGCCGCAGCCACCGTTTTTCGCGCTGTCGCAAAGGCTCTTGGTAGCAAGAGTCTTGATGCGGGTGGTCTTGTTCTCGCAAGCCTGATTAGCGATTCCGCAGCTGGTCTTGCAAGCGGACTGGCAAGAGGTTTGGCACTCGCCACAGCCGCCGTTCTTCGCGCTGTCGCAAAGGCTCTTGGTGGAAAGAGTAGTGAT
The DNA here is from genome assembly GCA_045579105.1 of Candidatus Flemingiibacterium sp. GTDB lineage: Bacteria > Bacillota > Clostridia > Oscillospirales > CAG-272 > Flemingiibacterium. The sequence continues at coordinate 2,923 of JAZNLM010000013.1, read as the reverse complement.
ATGTTTCATTCTATTTTTCTCCTTAAAGTGATAGATTTGCATTATTACATACATTATATCACGCCAGAAGCAAGAAGTCAACATTATCAAGGCAAAAAATTCAAAATTATTTACGCGTATTTATAAAAAATCTATTTTGAGAATAAAATCTGTCTGCTTGGGGCATAATTCTAAAGACAAGAAAAACAAAAATATTTTTCCAAAACCTATTGACAAATACATTTCGGTGTGATATAATACTATGCGTTGAATAAATCCATTGGGGATTTGTGTAATGGCAGCACGACAGACCCTGACTCTGTTTGTGGGGGTCCAAATCCCTCATCCCCAGCCATTGAAAAAGCCTGTCACAAAAGTGACAGGCTTTTTCAATTATGTTTGCCCTCATGGGCAAGCAATGTTGCCTTCGGCAGTACCGTTTACTGTTACAAAGGCGCAAAACATCCATTATGAGTGTATCGAATAACATCATATTCGGCGAAGGCAAATATTCTACTAAAATGCGTATTGCGCGAACTGCTAATCCTAAAGTGCAAAAATATTTTTTTGGTTTACGAGTCAAAATAAGAAAAATCCGAAAGCGAATGCGTTCGGATTTTTATGTTATTTTACCTTAGGAAGGCTTGCTGCTGCGATGGACTGACCTACGCGGCGGCTGCTTTCGTCGGGAAGATGAATGGTGATTTTCTTTGCAAGCTCGGGGAATTCTTCTGCAAGAACCTTTTGCGCATTCTTGTGAAGAATGCTTCCGCCCTCGCCCGAGGATACGCGGCCCATAAGAAGAACGTGCTTAATATCGTAGAAGAGGGAATAGTATGCAACTGCATAACCGAAGTATGCGCCGATTGTTTCGTAAATCTTTGCAGCACGCTCATCGCCTTCGGCCATGAGTCCCTGAACGACCTTGAGCTTTTCTGCAGGAGAAGCGTTCTCGTCAAGCTCGATGCCTGCGGCAGGTGCAAGCTTGATAACTGCGTCCTGCGAGAAGTACTTAACGCCACAGCCGTAGTCGCCCGACCATTCGTCAACCATAGCGGACTTATTGTAGTCTGCGGGAACGAATGCAAGCTCGTTGAGCCAACCGGTGATGTTGCCGTTACCGTCAACATAGCCGCCGGCCTCACTTGTACCCATAGCCACGCCGAGAACGTTAGTGTCACCGAGGTCCATAGCGCCTGCAAGTGCGGTAACGTCGCCGTCGTTTGCAACTTCTATCGGTACGTTGCCGAGCTCTTTTGCGATATCGGTATAGATGTTCTTAACAACCTTCTCGAATGCTTCGGGGTTTTCATTCTTTACTTTGAGGAAAAGGGAAGAGGTCATAATGCGGTTGCCGATTACAACGCCTGCGGTGGAAACACCGATAGCGTCAACTCTGGGCATCTTGGATGCTGCAGTCTTCATTGCATCCATGATTCCTTCGTAATGATATGTAGGGTCATTCTGAAGCTTCGGGAACCAAACAACTTCCTCGGAGTAAACTGCTTCGCCCTCGACAACGGCGCTAACCTTGCGGTCGCTTCCGCCTGCATCGAAGCCGATACGGCAGCCGTCAAGGTGGCGTCCTACGGGAGAAGCGGTTTCGTTTGCCTTGGGAGCTTTATCGAAGGGAACGTGTACAACCTCAAACGTGGACTCGTAAACGCCTGACATAAAGTCGTTATCGAACGCGCGCATACCATTTTCGGAATAGTCTTCCTTGATTCTGTCTGCGATAAGCTTGGAGCCTGCGATGATGATTCTGTATCCGCCGCGGGTCCAGAGAAGAGTTTTTACGATTCTCTCAACAAAATCGTGGTTTTCTTCGTCATGACCGGTACCGTCCTTGTACACCTCAACGGTGAATACGGAAGTAAGACCGTCGTTTCGTTCAAGACCGATAGTCAGCTTTTCTCCGCCCACAGCCTTTACTGCGGCCTCAAAATCGCGGTATACAACCGCCATCGGCATAAATCCGGGGTCAAGAGGAGCATTAACTTTAAGCAACATAAATAGTTCTTCCTTTCTTTATAGTTCTCACTATATTTATATTTTCGTCAGTGATGATAATGTCCGCATCCTTGCCGGCTTCGAGCGAACCGATACGGTCAGCGCAGTGAATAGCCGCTGCGGGATTCAGAGATGCCATATTGAACACTTCGTTTACGGGAAGGTCGGTGTTTGCGATTACGTTCCTTACTGCGTTGTTGAGTTTAAGCACGCTTCCTGCAATAGTGCCGTCGGCTAGGCGACACTCGATACCCTTTAAGAATATAGGCTGTCCGCCAAGGTCATACTCTCCGTCGGGCATACCGCCAGCACGGGTACAGTCGGTGATGAGCACCATCTTGTCGCCCTTGAGCTTTGCCACGAGCGAGTAAAGTCCGGGATTTATGTGGAATGTGTCTGCGATAACCTCTACGGATACGTTATCCGATGCAAGTGCCGCGCCGACAACGCCGGGATTGCGGTGTGCAAGCGCCGACATAGCGTTGAAAAGGTGAGTTGCGTGGTTTACCCCATCCTTTGCCGCGCTCATTGCCTCCTCAAACTTTGCATCGGTGTGGCCCATAGAAACGAGTACGTTCGTCTCACGGGCGAGCTTCTTGATGCAGGCGTGTCCCTCATCCATTTCGGGAGCGAGAGTTACAGAGGTGATGATGTCTGCGTTTTCGATTATAAAGTCAGCGTCAGGTTTGAGAATGTTCTCCTCCGCCTGCGCGCCTTTCTTTGACGGGTTTATGAACGGACCTTCCGCGTGAACGCCGATTATCTCCGCGCCGTCCCACGCTTTGCTCTCTTCCTTGAGTGAGCGTACCGCATCAAGCGCTGCGATTATCTCGGGCTTCGATACTGTCATCGTGGTAGGAAGAAATGCCGTTACGCCGTTCTTTGCAATACCGTACGCCATTTTCTTGATGCCTTCGGGCTTGGCGTCGCAGGT
>JAZNLM010000012.1:0-4759 GCA_045579105.1 Candidatus Flemingiibacterium sp. | reverse complement strand
GTTACTCGTTTTGTAAACGTAAATGAGGAAACCGTGATTGACGGCTATGACTCTATAACGTGGTATCTCGTGGGTGTAAGTCCGCAAGAGATGTTGCTCATATACGAAGACGGCCGCTGGGTGTTTGACAATTTCTGCGTGTGGGACAATTTATCTGCGTATGAAAGTGGAAATGGCATATATTACGAGCACTCGAAGGAAATAACAGAAGCATTTATCATAGCCGAGGAACTCGCCGCCCACTTCACAGGCCACGCAGCCGCATACCTCGTCGACGGTGACTTCTTCGAGGTCACCGATGAAAACGGCTTCACGCAGAAATATACGCCCTACTGTCTCGCAAACTCTATCACAGAGCTTCGCGAACTTCTTCTTGAAGTATTCACACCCACGCTTGCCGATGAATTTATGGGCACCGAAGTATCGGGGCTTCCGCTCTTCACCGAACGTGACGAAAAACTTTATAAGTTCGGCGGGTACGTTGGACTTTACCATTTTGATGACGTAAGCCGAGCGGTCGAGGGATATACCGACAACGGCGACGGCACTATAAGCATTACAATCAGTATATGGGATAGGTATAGTTTAGGGAAAGATATTGACACTACTCAGACCTACACAGCCGTTCTCGGAGACGACGGTAAATACCGGTTCGACGGAAGCTTTGAGCTTCCGATAGAAATTGTTGAGGGGATAGCGACAAATCCGTAAATACCTAAAAATCAAAACGTATTACCTTGACAAAATATGCCTCGCGGTGTATAATACTTACGTGTAAGTGTTTTCCGCGAGGTATACCGTTTTTTGGGGGATATGCTGATGTTCAAATCCGTATTCACAAAATATATGACCGTTACAACAATTATAATAGCGGTCTGCTTTTTGATACTTACAGCCATTCTCTGTACAATGGTCGGAGGCTGGTCAACGGGCGTGAAATCCGATATGATTGAACGAAGTGCCGACGTTGTATCTCAAAGCATACAAAAATCTTTCTTAACGGGAAGCGAGAGCGATTTTAACCGTTTCGTTTTCTATAATCGCTCAACGCTCTCGGAACTGCTTTCTGCACTGTCCGATTACAGCGATGATATACACATATTTCTTCTTGATGCAAGCGGTATACCGCTTGCAAGCGATGTAGCAGTTGGCCTTAACTATATCAAAGAAGCTCTTCCCGAAAGTGTTATGGAGGATATAGGAAGACTTGGTGCACAGCGTATCGTGGGGCGGTTAGATGGGGTTTTTGACGAAGATCACATCACGCACATCTGTCCTATTTACAACGACAAAAATGAACTTGCAGGCGGAGTTTTAGCTTGTTCCACGTCAAGGCAGATATCCGACCTTATTGAAACTATGGTAAAGACTATAGTTCTATCTTGCCTTTGGGTAATGCTCGCGGCACTCGTTGCCATATACTTTATATCCGAAAGAGTTATCAGCCCACTGAAACAGATGTCAAAGGCAGCCAAATCCTTCGCAGCAGGCAAGTTTGACGTGCGAGTACCCGTTTCGGGGCGTGACGAAGTTGCTGAACTTGCAACGGCGTTTAATAATATGGCATCATCAATGGCAAAACTTGAGGATATGCGCCGCACGTTCCTGTCAAGCGTATCGCACGACCTTCGCACTCCGATGACCACAATTTCAGGCTTTATTGACGGCATCCTCGACGGCACTATACCACCTGACAAGCACGAATATTACCTCGACATAATCCGTACTGAGGTACGCAGACTTGCTCGCCTCGTCGCAAGCCTTCTCGATATCACGCGTATTCAGGCAGGCGAACGCAAGTTCAATAAAACCGCGTTCGACATATGTGAAATGGCACGCCTCATACTCGTTTCTTTCGAGCATAAGATAGAAGAAAAGCATCTCGATGTGGAGTTTAACGCACAGAGAGACAATATGACAGTTTACGCTGACCACGACGCTATTTATCAGATACTTTACAATATATGCGACAACGCTGTCAAATTCTCGCGCGAGTGGGGAAAGTACCGCATAAATATTATTGAACGTGAGAAAAAAGTGTACATCTCAGTATTTAACGAAGGTACTGGTATTCCAGAAGATGAGCTTCCGTTTGTATTCGAGCGTTTCTATAAAAGCGACAAGAGCCGCGGTCTTGACAAAACAGGTGTGGGACTCGGACTTTACATTGCAAAAACAATTATAGATGCACACGAAGAGGAAATATGGGTAAGAAGCGTTCACGGAGAGAACTGCGAGTTCGTATTTACTCTTCCCTACACTCCGGAAATAACAATTAAAGATTAAACCAAAATTCACAATTTTCGTGTAGATTTTTCCACTTCGTTGGATATAATAAAATCAGATACCCACACGGGTATACAAAAAATTTTATAGGAGAGTACAACTATGAATCTAAAAGGGACAAAAACAGAGGCCAACCTCGCCGCTGCGTTTGCGGGAGAATCGCAGGCGCGCAACAAGTACACCTACTATGCTTCCAAGGCAAAGAAGGAAGGCTACGAGCAGATTGCACAGCTTTTCCTCGAGACCGCTGAAAATGAGAAGGAACACGCAAAGATGTGGTTCAAGCTCTTAAACGGCGGTATCGGCACCACCGCAGAAAACCTTAAGGATGCGGCAGAGGGCGAAAACTACGAGTGGACTGATATGTACACACAGATGGCAAAGGACGCCCGCGAAGAGGGTTTTGACCATATTGCAAAACTTTTCGAGGGTGTTGCAGCTATTGAAAAAACTCACGAGGAGCGTTACCGCAAACTTCTCGAAAACGTTGAGGGCGGACTTGTATTCTCCCGCGACGGCGATATGATCTGGGAATGCGGTAACTGTGGTCACATTCACATTGGCAAGGCTGCTCCCGAGGTTTGTCCCGTATGCGCTCATCCCAAGGCATACTTCAAGATCAAAGCACAGAACTATTGATTTTCTTAATACAACAGCAAAATTCCGACAGAACTCATCTGTCGGAATTTTTATATTTACTGCTGTTCGTACTTTTTCAAATATTCATCCGCCATTTCTCTTGATTTGAATATTATAATCTCTTTGCTATTTCCGTATTTATCGAGTAAAGCATATATACCCGGTAATACTTTATTCGGGAAAGCCTCGATTTCCTCTTTCAGCTTAGGATCAAGTTCCGTGTCGACCCACGGAATATCGTAACGCGCTTTACCAAGTCTTGATATAGCGCCTTCAAGACATATTGGGGTGGGCAAATCAAACAGAAAAACAGTGTCGCTCGCTTTAATTCTGGGCTCAACGGTTCTATTGTAGTTGCCGTCGATAATCCACGTATCAAGCTTCAGTATTTCACAAAGCCGCTCGTCGTATTCCTCGCGTGAAATGTGAGTTCTGTCCGGCTTGTGCCATATAGCATCAAGATAAAAAAGCGGTATTCCAGTGAACTTATTTAATTTTTCCGCAAAAGTCGTTTTACCAGAACCGGGGCATCCGATTAGTATAATCTTTTTCATATCACACCAAGACGTACGAATGCGTTATAAATGCCGTCCTTGTCAATATCGTCGGTTACCATATCAGCCACAGACTTTACCTCATCTACCGCATTGCCCATCGCAACTCCGACACCTGCCACCTTTATCATAGTAATATCGTTTCCGCCGTCACCAAAAGCGATAGTATCGAGAATATCCGCCCCAATACGGTCCATAAGAATTTTTATCGCGTTGCCCTTGTTAATCTCTGCGAGATTCACCTCGCCGCAGGATGACGGCATATTCATAAAGCTGAACGGATCTATGTTAAATTTATCGCCAAGCAAAGCGCGCATAGAGCCAAGATCAAGCTCTGCTCCACAATAGATAGCCTTTTGCACACCTTCAAGTTCATACATTGGCTTTGCTATCAAATCTGAACGAAAGGACTCTATTGCTTCGGGCGAAGCTCCCGCTTTTGCAAGTATCACACACATACGTGCGTAATCTTCCTCGGTAGAAATAAGCGCTTCTTCAATCTGACAGCTATAGCAAGCGTCGACTTTCCTAAAGCAGTTGTCAAGGTGTATAAGCTGTTCGCGAGTGAAATGTTTTACGAATACGCGCTCGCCTTCGTAAACAATATTTGCGCCTGAAGACGTTACAATACCGTCGAAATGTATCGTTTCAAGAAGCCACGGGTATATCTGAGCTAAAAATCTTCCGGTGGAAATTATCAGCTTGTGTCCGTTTTTCTGTGCCTCTATAAGAGCTACACGCGCCGATTCGGGCATAGTACATTTGAAGTCAACAAGCGTACCGTCAACATCCAGAAAAATATATTTAGTGTTCAAAATTACTCCTTCACGGCATTAACAGCCGCCGTAAGTCCTAAAATATAGCTATCCTTACCGTGTCCGCATATCTGCTCAACGCAGACATCCTTGATCACAGAAATATGTCTGAAACTTTCACGTTCGTGAATGTTAGACATATGAACCTCAACCACGGGAAGTTTTATAGCCTCAATAGCATCGCGGATAGCGTAGGAATAGTGTGTGTACGCGCCTGCGTTCAGCACAATCGCATCAATACCGCCATTTGCCGCAGGACGTGCGGCGTGAAGTCGGTCGATAAGCGCGCCCTCATGGTTTGACTGATAAAATTCAACTTCCACACCAAGCTCTGCCGCTTTTTCAGAGATATACGCGTTAATCTCATCAAGAGTCATAGCTCCGTAATGCTCTGCGGTACGCTCCCCCGTGAGATTGATATTAGGGCCATTCATAACGAGAATTTTCATAGTTACTGTTCCCTTC
>JAZNLM010000011.1:0-14159 GCA_045579105.1 Candidatus Flemingiibacterium sp. | reverse complement strand
CCTCAGAACCTTTACGAAACTCCTTGCAACATCTTCGTTGCAGGCTTCATCGGAACTCCCCAGATGAACTTCATCAATGCAAAGCTTGAGAAGAAGGCTGACGGTCTTTACGTTGAGTTCGCAGGTAACTCCATTAAGCTTCCTTCCGACAAGGCAAGCAACGAGGCTCTTCAGGAGTACGCTGGCAAGGAAGTTATCGCAGGTCTTCGTCCGGAGTGCATCCACGACGAGCCTATGTACCTGTCCAGCATGGCTGACAGCGTAATTGAGTGCAGCGTTGACGTTACCGAGCTTATGGGTAACGAAATCTTCCTTTACCTCTCCGCAGACGAGGACCATCCTCTTACCGCTCGCGTTTCTTCTCGTTCGGGCGCAAGAGCAGGCGACACAATCAAGGTTGCTCTCGACATCTCCAGACTCCACATCTTCGATAAGGACACCGAGAGATGCATCGTTCACTAATCGTGAAATAAAATTACCCCCACCGGATTCGGTGGCGGGTTTTTGCGTGGACGCAAAACTTTTTTCAAAAAGCCCTTGACAAAGCGGCGCTTATGTGGTATACTTGTAAAGCGATTTGCTTTACAGCGGTTGCGAGATAGCTTGTTTGGTATAGGAGTGAGCACGTGGCACTGCACGAAAAAGATCTTGAAATAGCGCTGCTGCTTGACTTTTACGGCGAGCTTTTGTCCGAGAGCCGCAGACACGCGGCGGAGCTTTACTACAACGAAGACCTTTCGCTTGGCGAGGTTGCCGAAGATATGGGCATTACCCGTCAGGGCGTGCGAGATCATATCGAAAAGGCGAAGGTCCAGCTGGCGACTTACGAGGAAAAGCTTGGGCTTGCCGCTAAATTCCGTGAGATCAAAGCCACGATGGCTGACATAGTTCCGCGTCTTACGGTGCTTTCTGACAACGCGGACGGCGAGGCAAAATCGGAGCTTAAAGATATAATAGAAAAGGTAAAAACCGTTACGATATAACCTGTTACGGAGGAAACTGATGTTTCAGAGTTTAGTCGATAAGATGTCGGAGGCTTTCAAGAAGTTTAAAAACAAAGGAAAGCTCACCGAAGCGGACGTCAAGGCGGGTATGCGCGAGATAAAGCTCGCATTACTTGAGGCGGACGTAAACTACAAGGTCGTTAAAGACTTTATTAAAATAGTTACTGAACGCGCGGTCGGTGAAGAGGTTTTGGAAAGCCTTGTGCCTGCTCAGCAGATAGTAAAAATAGTTAACGAAGAGCTGTGTACGCTTATGGGCGGCACGCAGTCAAAGCTGACGATATCTTCTAGGCCGCCTACAGTTGTTATGATGGTCGGTCTGCAGGGCGCTGGTAAAACCACACATTCAGGCAAGCTTGCAGGAATGTACAAAAAGCAGGGTAAACGTCCTTTGCTTGTGGCCTGCGACGTATACCGTCCCGCGGCGATAAAACAGCTTGAAGTTGTGGGCGCACAGCTTGAAATTCCCGTTTTCCAGATGGGCGACAAGTTAAGCCCCGTCGAGATTGCGAAAGCGGGGATCGAACACGCTAAAAAGTACGGTCACGATATGGTGTTTATCGATACAGCAGGTCGACTTCACGTTGACGAGGTGCTGATGAACGAGCTTCGTGACATCAAGGCAACCACCGAGCCTTCGGAAATCCTGCTCGTTGTCGATGCGATGACCGGTCAGGACGCGGTAAACGTAGCAGAGTCATTCAACGAACTGCTTGACATCACGGGTGTAATTCTCACCAAGATGGATGGCGATACCCGAGGTGGTGCGGCACTTTCCGTCCGCCACGTAACGGGCAAGCCGATAAAGTTTGTCGGTATGGGCGAAAAGCTCGATATGATCGAGCCGTTCTACCCCGACAGAATGGCATCGCGTATACTCGGTATGGGCGACGTGCTTTCTCTCATCGAGAAGGCGCAGCAGAACTTTGACGAAAAGCAGGCGGCAGAGCTTGAGCGTAAAATGCGCGAGCAGACATTCACGCTGACCGACTTTCTTGATCAGTTTAAGCAGGTTCGCGGCATGGGTTCGATGGATCAGATACTCGGCATGATACCGGGTGTTAACCAGGCGGCGCTTAAAGATGTCAAAGTCGATGAGAAGCAGCTTGACCGCATTGAAGCAATAATCCTTTCGATGACTCCAGAGGAACGCGACAAACCCGATATTATAAGCGCATCGCGTAAAAAACGTATTGCGGCGGGCAGCGGAATGAAGGTTGAGGACGTCAACCGACTTTTAAAGCAATACGATCAGATGAAGCAGATGATGAAAAAGCTTTCGTCTATGACCGGCGGCAAACGCTTCGGTCGCAGAGGTATGATGAAATTCCCGTTTTAATCGGGTTTCAAATAAATAAAAAACAACAAAACATATTTTGGAGGAAAATCAAAATGGCAGTTAAACTCAGACTCACCAGAATGGGCGCTAAGAAGAACCCTTGCTACCGCGTTGTAGCAGCAGACTCCCGTTACCCCAGAGACGGTCGTTTCATCGAGGTTATCGGTACCTACAATCCTATGACCGAGCCCGCTGAAGTTAAGATCGACGCTGAAAAGGCAAAGAAGTGGATCGCTAACGGCGCTCAGCCTACCGATACCGTTAAGGCTCTTCTCAAGAAGACCGGCGCTATCGACTAATCTTATATCATGGTAGAACTTAAAAAAGTCCTTACTGATATCGCAAAGGCGATTGTTGATGAGCCTGAAAAGGTTTTCGTTGAAGAGAAGATTGAGGGTAACGACGTTTACCTCGAGCTTCACGTTGCTGAAGACGATATGGGCAAGGTCATAGGCAGACACGGCAAAATCGCAAAATCGATTCGCCTTGTCATGAAGGCGGCGGCTAACACCACCGGAAAGCGTGTGACCGTTGAAATAAGATAAAGAAAATCCCACATTGTGTGAACAATGTGGGATTCTTTTTTGTTTTTATCAGAAGCGACCGCCGCGACCACCGTGTGAGCGTCCGGATGAGCTTCTGTGCATAGACGAGCTGCCGTTTGACGAGCTTTGCTTTCTCGTTCGTACAACGTTTGTATAAAGGTAACGGTCACTGCTCATGCGAAGGTTTAAGCTGTCACGTACCATATAATCTGCAGCGCCGCTTGCCGGACGAACGGTTTTCATACCGCTTTTCATCACAGATACAACGATTAGAGAAATTATGAATCCTACGATTATCGACGGTAGGATGAACGAAACTGCCGACACCTCGTCATTTTCTATGTAAAAGTCACATTTGCTTGCGAAGGTCGTGAATGCGTCGTAATACCAACCGGATGAAAGGTCGTTAATGAACGCCTCTTCAATTTCGTAAAGGGAATAATCGTCAAGATAGTACGCGCCGGCACCGTGGGTGGTTATATGCCATTCTCTGCTTCCGATATCAATTAGGAGCAGAGCGCCGTCGTAATTTTCGCCCCAACCGTATCCGTTGTAATCGTAAAAATCGTCTGCATAGGATTCGGCGGATTTGCCGTTCGTTGAGTTTACGGTAACCACGGCGATCTCAATTTGATGCTTGTCGCTTATCTCTGTAAGAAGTGCTTCGAGCGAGGCTTCTTCGCTGCTCGTGAGCAGGTCTGCACTGTCTACCACAAGCGGCAGGGTGCGCTCGGCAGAGATGCCAAATGCCAACAATGTTAACGAGATAAGTCCGGATAACGTAAGAACAAATATCTTTTTCATACGTCACCTCACAGCATCATAAAAAGGTTTAGAAGAATGAACGTTATAGCGGAGAAGATTGCCGCTCCACCGAGAAGATATTTCCAGTAAAGTCTTTTATCGACGGGAAGGTTGCCGACGAATTTACCCGTTTGACCGTTCATCGCAAAGGTGAATTTCTCTGCATTCCACGTGGTATTGAGCAGCCACACGGGGTAGAGAACATATCGCGTTTTGCCGTTTTCGACACTCACCGAGCCTGCTTCACGGCGTACTGTGGCGTATCCGTTCACAGTGGCGCTCATAGCGTCCTCTGTGCTTGCTTTTATACGCTCGCACGCACGAGCGCGGCTGTGTTCCGCGCTTACGTCGTAGCGGTCAGCCAAAAAGCCGGAAAGGTATGCCGTTTTGAAGTCCACAGCTTCGTTAAAATCATACGGCTCGATGGATTCCATTAAATCATCGTCCATTTTGGTCGAACCGTCGACGGGAACTCGTACGAAATCGAGCGTGCCCGAACGCATTACGGAATAGTAACTCGTTTCCGTGCAGTTGTGCGTTGGTGTGGAGTAGTGGCGTACGCGAGTCGCACGGTAACGTATGTCTGCATCTGCCTTGACATCATACACCCAGAACGGAACGTAAACACCCTTTATCTCGTCGATGTGATTTTCATCTTTGAACACCTTCGGCAAAAGATGCTTTTTCGAGATGTGCTTAAGATATCCTTCTTTAGCCGCCTTTTTGTCGAGCTTGAATGGGATAACGAGATCGGGGCGCAGATCACCCGCGAGCTGCCCCTTCATTATGATCGGGTTTGAACAGTACGGACAGTGTGTTGCCGCAGTTGTGTTGTCGCATACCACTTCTCCGCCGCAGGAATTACAAACATAAACGCGAAGGTTATCCTGTTCATCCTCCTGCCACTCACCGCTTGCATCTTCCCATTCGTCGCTCTTCTCGGGAGCTTCTTTCAGATCTTCTTCGTAGCCCTTTAGTGTTTCAAGCTCAAATTCCGTGTCGCAATACGGACATTTTGGCTTTTGCGTTTGTACGTCGAATTCAATAACGCCGCCGCAGCACGGGCATTTGTATTCGAGAAGGTCAGACATCAGTTATTGTCACCGCCAAGCTTATTTCCGCACTCGGAGCAGAATTTTGCCGCAGAGTTGGCGTCGGGGTTTACCCAACCGCATTTTTCGCACTTTGACACGGAAGGCTTCTTTGCGCCACAGTTTGCACAGAAGTTTCCGCTGTTAACAGAGCCGCACGCGCACTTCCACGAAGTGTCCGCAGGTTTCTTTTCGCCGCAGTTTGCGCAGAAATTGCCGGTATTAGCTGCGCCGCAAGCGCATTTCCACGAGTTTGCGGGAGCGGCAGGTGTATTTGCCGCCTGCTGCTGTCCCATAGCGTAGAAGTTCTGCGCGTTCGCTCCGCCTTGATTCATAGCCATTCCCATGCCCATAAAGCCAGTCATTGCGCCTGCATCGTTTTCAGCAGCTGCACGCATAGCATCCGCCTGCGCTCCGACTAGCGTTGCGCCTGCCATTGTGGGATCCTTGTACATAGCGGTTTTCTGTGCGGTCTTGAGCATTTCCTGATCCTCTTCTGTGAGAGTCGGGGGATTGAGCGCAACCTTGACATCACCGATTCCGCGAGCGCCCCATTCAGCTGCAAGTTCTTCATTGAGGAAGCCCTCAAGCTCTGCGCTGTGTGCCGGAATCTGATTCGGACGGAGTTCGAGATTGGAAAGCTTTGCAAGAGCCGGTCCGAGCGCGCTTACAAACTCGGTCTTCATCGTGGACTCGATAGTTTCCTTGCTGAAATAATCGGATACGTTGCCTGCAAGAGAAGTGTAGAATTTAATCGGGTCGGTAAGGCGGAAGGTGTAAATACCGTTGCAGCGAAGCGAAACGTCGACGTCAAAGCCGATACGCGAGTCAACCACGCGGAAAGCTATGGGAGTTGCGGTTCCAAACTTGTTGTCAACAATCTCTTTGGTGTTGAAGTAATAAACTCTCTGATCCTTGCCTGTGTCGCCGCCGTATGTGAAGCGCTTGCCGATAGTTTTAAAGGTTTCGATTATTGCTTCTCCGAGGCTGCCTGCGAATATGGACGGCTCTGTCGAGCTGTCGTATGTAAATTCGCCGGGCTCTGCGCAAACCTCGACCACTTTGCCCTGCTCGACGATTATCATACATTGACCGTCGGCAACCGCGATGCCCGAGCCGTTTGAGATGATGTTGTCTTCTGCCTTGGTGTTGGAAGAACGTCCGCTGATACGTTTTTCGCCTTTGACCATAAGTATGTCATTGGGTATTGCTTCGCAGTAGAAAAATTCCTTCCACTGATCAGCGAGTGTGCCACCAAGTGCGCCGATGCCTGCTTTAATAAGTCCCATAGTAAATTCCTCCATAATGTATGCGGCAGAGCCGCTTATTTGATTTTATTATATCATATTTTACTTGCAGGCGCAACAAGATAGATATAAATTTTTAATTTGTTGGACTATATAGGCAAAAATATGAAAAAATTAACGTTTAAGTATGGACATATAGAAATAATTGTGATATAATAATATAATGAATTATTATGGGGTATTATCGCCATATATGAAAAGGGGGGCGGACTTTGAGTCAAAACGAAAATATTTCTACGAAGAATAACGCTGACGGGCAGAAGAAATCTCTTGCGAAGTCCGCGCAGGTTATATTTACTTTTGGAGTAGGTATTGTTACCTTTTTGTATTCGAGCGGGCTTTTTGGCATTATAGGCGCTTTGCTTGTTGTTTTGTGCGTGGCTATGGAAACTCTGCTTTTATTTGAGTTTGATGCTTCAAAAGTAAAGCTTTCGCTGCTTTTTGCAGTAAATCTTGCCGCGTTTGCGGCGTCTGCTATATATTTAGGCTCCGCGCTCCTTGCTATCGGAGCGCTGTATGTGCCCATTATGGCACTTCCGATATGGCTGACGATTCGCGCGGGATACGGCCGTGCGGCATCGGTTGCGTTTGCGGCAATCGGCGCGATGATCGTGTGGTGCGTAAGCCTTGTGATAGCGGTTATTTCCGAGTTTGGTGCGTTCAACGCCCAAACTCTCGGTACTTTGCTTGATAATTTGTTTAATCCATATGCAGAGTATATCCTCGAGCTTACAGAGGGCGAGAACGGGTTGGCAGCGATTGCACTTACCTCGGCGGATATGGATATGCTTCGCTACTACTTTAAAACGCTGTTTTTCGGATCTGTCGGAGTGGCGATGACGGTGTGGGCGTATTTTTCCACGCTTGCGCTTAGACTAATTGCTTCTGTGTTCGGAGTTGCTCACAGAATACCGCACGGTTACCGTGTCGGTGTACGCGCTTCAATGACACCGAACGGACCGTCATTTGAAATCTCGCGTGAAGAAGTTGTCTGGCGTTTTGAACTTGATAACGTAACGGCGGTGATATACGTCGCTTCTTATATTCTGACGGTGCTTTTGGTGCCCGCCAAAGGAGCTGTATCCACTGTTTATATTGTGGCATCAAATCTCATTCTTCTCCTTACGCCTGCGTTCTTCTACTGTGGCGCAAGAGATATTATTTTGAGCTTTCGCGGGAAATCCGCACTCGGCGGTATCACGCGTATCGGTGCAATACTTGCTTTGGTGCTTGCAGTTATCAGTCCCGCTTCTGTAGCGTTCGTTCTTTCGGCGCTCGGCATTGCCGTAACGCTTCGCGAGAACAGAGCTCGAAAGACCATACAAAAAACAGGAAAGGAATAAGTGTAAATGAAAAATACACACGAAAATAAGCCTCGCAAATTTTCAGTGCGTGTAGTAATTACGCTTGTGCTCTCGGCAGTTTTCTTTGTAATCTATGCACTGATCACACACTTTTCACAGCTTGACGCGTTGGCTGTCGGCGCGGTTATGTTGGCGCTCCTTTTTGTATCGGAGCTTATTGCTCTGAAAATATACACGCTCGTCAATTTCAGAATGGGCGATCCCGACGAGGATAAGCACTCTCCGATACTTGGCAATATTACGCTTGATTTTATCCTGCAACTTTATTTGCCCGTGGTGATATGCGACGATAGCGGAAAGATAATATGGTACAACGACGCGTTTACTAAAACGGCAAATCCGCGTGAGGTGCTTTACACCAAATATATAGACAATCTTGTGGATGTTTCTGTTGAAGAGATATTAAGTGACACAAGCTCTTCGCCCGAAGACACGGTTAGTGTGGACGGTGTTGAAACCGTTGCATATGACAAAGTGTTTCGCATTAAGGGCTACAAGATAACGGCACACGGCAAGGATTATATAATAACCGTCTGGAACGAGCGTACCGAAATGAGTCAGCTCGCAAAGCGACTTGCGGATGAGGAGACTGTTATCGCGTACGTTATGATAGACAACCTTGACGAGCTGATGCAGTTCGTCCAGGAAAAATACCGAAGTGCGGCGGCGCAGGTAGAAGGTATACTCAAGGAGTGGGCTGACTCGGTCGGCGGTATTTTAAAGGAGTATGAGAGAGATAAGTTTATATTCCTTTTTGAATCGCGCTATCTTGATGAGTTTATAGCAAACAAATTTGACGTGCTTGACCGTATTCGCGAGGTACGCATAGGCGAGGGCAGTATGCCGGTGACCGTATCTATCGGGATTTCGCGCGTCAAAGGCTCACTTGCCGAGAGAGATCGCGATGCACACGCTTCCCTTGACCTTGCTCTCCAGCGCGGCGGCGATCAGGTCGTTGTTAAAAATGCACACAACACAGAGTTTTTCGGTGGTAGAACCAAGACTGTTCAGAAGCGTACCAAGGTGCGCGCGAGAGTAATCGCCAATCAGCTTTCTTTGGCGATGGCGAAGTCGGGCAACGTGCTTATCATGGGACACCGTAATCCCGATTACGATTCAATCGGTGCGTGTGTGGGCATTGCAAGACTTGCGATGCTTTGTGGAGTTAAGGCTAATATCGTTGTCAACCGTAACGACGAGAATATAAAGTGCGCTATTTCGAGAGTTGCCACTCTTCCAGAGTATTCTGACATCTTCGTTGACAGTATTACCGGTCAGGATATGATAACCTCAAGCACTCTTCTTGTTATAGTTGACGTTAATAACCCCGCCCAGTACGAGTCGGCAGATATAGCCGATAATGTTGCTGCTGTGGCTATTATTGACCACCACCGCAAAACTGCGGAGTTCAAAAATGAACCGATTATCTCTTACATTGAGCCATCGGCATCGAGTGCATCTGAGCTTGTTTCCGAGATGCTTGAGCAGGCGCTTCCGATAGGCGATCTTCACCGCGAGGAAGCGGACGTTCTTTACGCAGGTATGCTTCTTGACACCAAGCAGTTCTCGAGAAATACCGGTGTGCGTACCTTCAGTGCGGCGCTCTATCTGCGTTCTGAAGGCGCAAGTCCGACGGAGGTCGAGATATTCTTCAAGTCCGGTCTTGACGATTTTATGAGAGAAGCCAAATTCTCTATGAACGTTATCACCTATCGTCAGATGTTCGCTATTTCAATGAGTGACAGTGACGGAAACGTGGCAGATAGAATTGCGGCGGCAAAGGCGGCGGATAAGCTGCTTTCTGTTTCGGGTGTTATGGCAAGCTTCGCGCTTGTTGAGGTCGAGGGAAGCGTACACATTTCCGCGCGCTCGGCAGGAAACATAAACGTACAGCTTATACTTGAAAAGATAGGCGGCGGCGGTTACTATGAGGCGGCGGGTGCGCTGCTTCGCGATATGTCGATGACAGCGGCGCTTACAAGCCTTAAGGCTGCAATAGACGACTATATGACACAAAACTAATACAGTTAAAAAGGAGATACAGAAATGAAGGTTGTATTAACACAGGACGTAAAATCCCAGGGCAAGAAGGGACAGCTTATTGACGTATCCGACGGATACGCTCGCAATTTCCTTATCCCAAAGGGACTTGCAATCATCGCGGATAATAAGGCACTCAACGAAATAAAAGGACGCGAGGCTTCCGAAGCGCACAGAAAGGCAGTTGAGCTTCAGAATGCGAAGGATGCCGCCGCAAAGCTTGAGGGAGTTATCGTAAAATTCAAGGGTAAGGCTGGAGCTGACGGCAGACTTTACGGCTCCGTTACCACCAAGGATATTGCGGAAGAGCTTGCAAAGCAGTTTGATATTACTGTTGACAAGCGCAAGATTCAGCTTGCAGATGCTATTAAGACCTTCGGAACTCACACAGTGGACGTTAAGCTTCATACAGATGTTATGGGCAAAATTAACGTTCTTGTAAGTGAAGAAAAGTAATGGCTGATAATAGTTTTGGACGTAAGCTCCCGACTTCGCTTGAAGCAGAGCAGTCGGTGCTCGGTTCGATACTTATCGACCCGACGAGCTTTGATGTGGTTACGGGTATTCTTAAAAGCGATGATTTTCACCTTGACGAGCATAGACAGATATATCTTGCTATGCAGGATCTGTACCTCAAAAACCGCGATATCGACGTGGTTACGCTTATTGACTCTCTCGTACATCGCGGAGTTTACGATGAGCAAAGCAGCCGCTCGTATATAAAGCTTATCGCACAGGTCGTTCCGTCCGCGTCAAACGTAGCGGACTATGCGCGTATAGTAAAGGATAAGAGCCTGCTTCGTAGTCTTATTACTGCAGCAGAGGAGATATCCGACTCTGCTTATAGCGCCGAAGATGAGGTAACTCATATCCTCGGAAACGCGGAACAGAAGATATTTTCTATAGCTGAGGGCAATCAGCAGAAGGGCTTTACCCATATCCGTGAGGTGCTCGTTCAAACCTACGAGCATTTGCATCAGCTTCAGACAAACCGCGCTGAAACTCTCGGTACGCCAACAGGATTTGGCGACCTTGATAAGGTGCTTGTCGGTATGGGCAAGAGTGACCTTATCATCGTCGGCGCACGCCCCGGTGTCGGTAAGACCTCGTTCACGCTTAACATTGCGGCGAACGTCGCTCGTGAATCGAAGAAAGCGGTATGTATATTCTCGCTTGAAATGTCCGCACAGCAGCTTGTGTCGCGTATGCTTTCGAGTGAGGCGCTTGTTGACAGCTATCATATCCGCTCGGGTGAGCTTGACGATGAAGAATGGTCAAAGCTTGCACACGCATCGGCAAATCTGTCTGAGTGTGATATTTATATTGACGATACCACGGGTATTACTGCCACGGGCATGAAGTCGAAGCTTCGCCGTGTAAAGAATCTCGGACTTGTTATAGTCGACTATCTGCAGCTTATGCAGTCCGACAGAAAGATTGACAACCGAGTGCAGGAAGTCAGTGATATTTCCCGTAACTTAAAGCTTCTCGCAAAGGAGCTTGAGGTTCCGGTAATATGCTGTGCACAGCTCTCGCGTAATCCCGAATCGAGAAAGGGTGCGGACAGCGCTCCTATGCTTTCCGACCTTCGTGACTCGGGTGCTATCGAGCAGGATGCGGATATTATCATGTTCCTCTCGCGAGACTATTACCAGAACGACCCCGAAAAACAGAACGTGGCAGATGTTCACGTGGCAAAGAACCGTCACGGCTCGACCGGTAAGGTGCCTATGGGCTGGTTCGGTCAGTTCACAAAGTTCACCTCTCTCGCACCCGACGGAACTGTTGAGGAACTGAAGTAAAAATGAAGAAAAATCAAAGCCTATTGTGTGCGCTTGATGTATACGGTATGCTCGAAGGGCAGAGCGGCGTACTCGTCGGATACTCCGGCGGTGCGGATTCTACAGCGATGCTTCACCTTTTGAAGCCTATTTGCGATGAGCGAGGAATATATCTCCACGCGATGCACATTCATCATGGTATACGCGGCGAGGAAGCGGACAGAGATGCACGTTTTTGCCAGGAAATGTGCAAAAAGCTTGGCGTGGATTTTACGCTTGTTTCTGCTGATATACCTGCGCTTGCAAAAGAGAGCGGACGAGGAATTGAGGAAACAGCACGCGAGTTCAGATATGGAGAATTTTTAAAAAAAGTTCGTTCCGATGACCGTATCTCCTGTATTACCACAGCTCATAACGCTAACGATAACGCTGAAACGGTCATTTTCAATCTAACGCGCGGAAGCGGTATCACGGGAATTTCGGGAATTGCACCGATGCGTGATTTTGACGGCGTTCCCGTAATCCGTCCACTGCTTTATGCGGACAAGCGCGACATTGTTGGATATTGTGAGCAAAACGGCATAGAATATATATTTGACAGCACGAATGACGACACGCAGTATACGCGAAACTTCATAAGGCACGAGATAATCCCGAGCCTTGAGAAGCTAAATCCATCGATGCTTGCCTCTGTCACGCGTATGACAGAAAATCTTCGCGCCGATGCGAAATGCCTTGACGCTATAGCAAAGGATTTTGCAGAAAATAACGTTAAGGACGGCAAGATAGACGTATGTGTACTCGCGAGTGCCGATAAAGCTATAGCATCGCGTGTGATTTCGCAAATGTTTGCTAGCGTGAGTAACAAAGCTGTCGAGCGCGTGCATATTGATGCGCTGCTCGGACTTGTTCGTGACTGTGACGGCGACGCGAGCTTGTCGCTTCCCGGCAAAGTACGCGCTGTAATTGAGAGTAGATGTTTATATTTTACATCCAATACACCCGAGGAATTCCACGAGTTTGAATATGAGCTGTCGGAAGGAGTAAACCGCTTTAGGGAAGACTTTGCCGTACTGGTTGCGACAAATGCTGAGGATTTACAAAAATATAACCAAACGCTTGAAAATATTTACAAATTATCAATACACACGAAGATAAGTTTTGATAAAATAAGTAATACGCTCACCGTACGTTCACGCCGTGACGGCGACTCGTACGTGTTTGGCGGTATGACACGAAAACTCAAAAAGCTTTATAACGACCGCGCATACAGCTCGAAGAAACGTGCCGTAACACCCGTATTTTGTGATAATGACGGCATTGTGTGGGTTCCCGGATTTTCGGTTGCCGACAGGGTGAAGGCGACTAACGAATGTGTACACGTAATATACTATTATAGCGGAGAAGAATAATGATTAACGACATTAAAAGCATACTCGTAAGTGAAGACGAGTGTCAGGCAACGGTTGAGAGAATAGCAAACGAAATAAGCCGTGATTACGAAGGAAAGCGACTGCTTCTCGTTTGTATTCTCAAAGGCTCGGTTGTATTCATGGGCGACCTTATGAAGAAAATAAAGATTCCCGTGGAGATAGATTTTATGAAGGTTTCCTCTTATGGGGCAGGCTCGAAGACTACGGGTAACGTAAATATTCTTCTGGACCTTCACAGAAATGATCTCGATAAAGTTGATATACTTATAGTCGAGGATATTATCGATAGCGGAAAAACACTTTCGCATCTTACAAAGTACCTTAAGCTCAAGGGCGCGAAGAGCGTTAAAACCGTTACAATGCTTGATAAGCCAGACCGCCGTGAGGTGAATTTTGAACCCGACTACTGCGGTATGGTGATACCTGACGAGTTCGTAGTAGGTTATGGTCTTGACTATGCGGAAAAATACAGAGCATTGCCTTACATAGGCATTCTTAAGCCCGAGGTTTACGAAAAGTAAGCAATTCGGCAATATAGATAAAGGAGTCCCTTTGGGGAGTAGTGAGTAATGAAGAAATCCAACCGTAAAATTTTAATCTTTTACGCAGTGCTTATCGGTGTTATATTTATTTCAACCGCGGCGCTTTTCGGCACACAGCCGACGGAACCGATAATCTACAGTGATATCGACAAGCTTTTCTATGAGCAGCAGGTAAAGGCTTTCGAAATAGACAAGGACAACAACCTTACCATAAAGAAACAGGACGGAGAGGTGGTTTCCTTCACCCTTCGTGACCTCGATTTGTTCTGGGGACAGTTCGGCGAAACGATAGAAGAACAGCTTCACGACGGTATTATTGAGTCCTACAATATCGCAGAGCCACAGGTGATCCCGTGGTGGGTAAGCCTTTTGCCGTATGCAATTGTAATCATTCTGTTCGTTGTATTTTGGATATTTATTGTTAATCAGACGGCGGGCGGCAAGGGTGGAAAACCCGGCGGATTCGGCAAGGCGCGCGCAAAGCTTGGTTCGGATGAGAAGAAAAAAGTATTCTTCAAGGATGTTGCCGGTGCTGACGAGGAAAAGGCAGAACTTCAGGAAGTCGTTGAGTTCCTTCGCGATCCGGCGAAGTTCACGAAGCTCGGCGCACATATTCCGCACGGAGTACTCCTCGTAGGCCCTCCCGGTACGGGTAAGACATTGCTCGCAAAGGCTGTTGCAGGCGAGGCAGGCGTACCGTTCTACTCTATCTCCGGTTCGGATTTCGTTGAAATGTATGTGGGTGTCGGAGCATCGCGTGTGCGCGACCTTTTCGATACCGCGAAGAAAAATCCTGCAAGCATTATATTTATTGACGAGATAGATGCGGTCGGACGTCACCGCGGTGCAGGACTTGGCGGCGGTCACGACGAGCGCGAACAGACACTTAATCAGCTTCTCGTTGAAATG
>JAZNLM010000010.1:0-8924 GCA_045579105.1 Candidatus Flemingiibacterium sp. | reverse complement strand
TTGCGGTGATCACTGCTCGCCTATATCCGACACTACTATTATGTCGAGTGCGGGTGCTCGCTGTGATCACATCAACCACGTATCCACGCAGCTTCCGTATGCTATTACTGTTACGGCTTGCTCGTTCATTGCTTACGTAGTGGGCGGTCTTACACAGAACGGCTGGATTGGTCTTGTAGTTGCAACCGTTGTTACTGTTGGAGTTGTTGTAGTGGCAAAAGTGCTTGGCGCAAAGAAAGCTAAATAAGACTCATTAAGTAATCAAAGCAGGTAACCGATTATACGGTTATCTGCTTTTTTATAATAATTTTTTAACATTCCGCTTATCAAAACTTTATAATCCATTCACTGTTGTGCATAAAAAGGTCGAACTTTATTCATATTTGTCTGATATAATCTATGTAAAAAAGCATTGCAAATACTGTTTGGCGATTTTTGTGCGGAGGTTTTATGCTCGGTAATATGGGTGATATCCGAAAGAAAACTGAAGAATGTACTAAAGGTGGAGCCGCATTTGGCGGCTTTGGCGGACGGCTTTCCTATGAATCACAGCAAACCCGTGCCTCGCGCATTCTCGGGCGTCTTGCCATTGGCACAGCTATGTGTCTGTTACTTGGTACGTTCGGTACTTTGTGCGGAGTTCTGATGTTCCATTTGGTTAATGATAACCACTCGCTTTATTCGCAGAATTTGCCGCTACTTCAAGCATCCGCTGATAAAAATGTGGTAGAAAACCGCGGTTTTGTTTTCTCCAACGCTTCAACTAATGTATCCGTTATACTCAACTCAGCGGCGGTTGAAAACGTAACGAAAGAGGAATCCGAGCGTTATCGCATACCGATGGGCGTTATGGTGCACGAACTTCTTGAAAACAGCTCGCTCTACAATGCGGGAGTTTTGCGCGGCGATATTATAGTTGGGCTTGACGGAACGGAAATAACTGATTTCACACAATTAAGATCACTTTTGGGCGAGCGTAAAGGGAAGACTGCTTGCCTGAAGGTGTTTCGCAACAATTCATACGTGAAGCTCTATGCAAGTTTCGATTGATTATATGAAAAATGCACCGCAGAGATTTTCTCTGCGGTGCATATATTATTTTTCTATAAAGCTTTTGTCTATGATAGGTTTGCCGTCTGAATCAAGCAGGGGTGTAATTCCGCCTGCGTATCCTTCCGCACGCCACAAATAGCATACCCCGGTTACCTTGTCTACAATAATTTTATTGTTTCCGAAAAAGCCGTCGTTGTAGATGATTTCAAATCTTTTTTCCATGTTTTCACCTTTTAGGGATTCATAAGAATCTTACCGAGCGCGGAATCCTTATCAAGTATGATTACTTTATCATCGCCTGTAAGGGAAGCCTTGAGCGCGTCAAGTGCACGAGTGAACTCGTAAAAGTCTTTTTTGTCTGCGGTGTTGTAAGCCTCTGCCAGAAGGCGCATATATTCCTGCTCGCCTTCTGCTTCAAGACGAGCTGCCTCGGCTTCGGCGTTGGAGATGATGATGTTTACCTCTTTGTCAACTTCATTTCTGATGATAGATGCTTCGTAATTACCGTCAGCGGTATACTTTTCCGCCATCTGGTTACGGTCGGATATCATTCTGGCATATACTGCTTCTTCGTTGCTCTGTGCAAGATCAAAGCGCTTGATGCGTACATCGAGTACGTTGATACCGTATGTCTTGCAAAGCTGTGCAACCTCGGTTGTGATACCTGCGTAGATATCGTTTCTGCCCGATGCATCCTCGGTGTTGATGATATCGTCCTGCATGAGCGTACCCATAAGATTTTTGAGCGAGTTGTATGTTACCGCATTAAGACGCGCTTCTGCCTCACCGGTAGTGCCAAGTGTGCGGTAGAATGTGATAGGATCCTCAATTTCCCAGATTATGTAGCTGTCAACTGTCATATTCTTTTTGTCAGAAGTGAGCACCTCGGACGGCGGAATATCATAGATAAGCGTGGTATCGGGGAAGGTGGTTACGTTGTCGATGAAGGGAATTTTAAAGTGAAGTCCCGCTTCGTCCGTTACATTTACTATCTCGGAGAAACGCATAAGACAAGCATACTGATTTTCAGCTACGGTGTAGAAGGAGTTAAATCCTACAAACACGAGTGCGAGGAGTACTACGGCTGTGATTATAATACCTTTTTTCATTTTACGTTCTCCTTTCATTAGTTATTGGCCGCAAAATCGTCGAGCGGCAGAAGCTTTGACGTTGAACCGTCGGAAACGTCTATGTAGAGTGTTACGTCGGGAAGTGTCTGCTCGATCATTTCATAGTACATACGAATACGGGTGATTGCAGGATCCTTCGAGTATTCGCTGTACATAGCCTCGAACATCGCAACCTGCTTCTTTGCCTCGTTGATACGGTTTTGCTTCAGATACTCTGCGTTCTGAATGAGCTTATCTGCCTGTGCCTGCGCATCGGGGAGCTTGCTGTTGCTGTATGCTTTTGCCTGATTTATCGCAGTTTCAGCGCCCTGTTTTGCGGTTTCAACTGCTTTGAATGCCTCTACAACAGAAAGTGTAGGCGGTTCAGCGTCCTGAATTTTAATATCAGTGAGAGTAAGTCCGATGTCGTAATCGGCGAGAATTTCGGTTACAAGCTCCTTGACACGGATTTGTATGTCCGTTTTGCCGTCGGTAAGCACCTGATCGACAGTTGCCGAGCCTACTACGGCGCGAATCTGCGATTGAATGAGGTTCTTAAGGATAACCTCTGGATTCTGCGAGTTGTAAAGGTACTTAACGGGATCGGATATCTTATATTCAATGAAGAAGTCTGCGTTTACTATATTGTAGTCGCCCGTTATCATCTTTGCTTCTTTTTCTACAGTGTCGTAGACAGATGATCCTGTGGGAGTGCTTCGATAACCAAGCTCAATTTTCTGGTAAACATTTACGTCTACTTTATGTACCTGCTGAATTCCAAAGGGAAGTTTGAAGTGCATACCTGCACCCGTTACCTCGGTCACTTTTCCGAAAGTGGTCACCACTGCCTGCTGCTTTTCGTCGACAGTGTACCAACAGGTTGATACCACACAGATAACGAGTATCGCCATAATTGCCAAGATAGCGATACGTTTAACCTTTTTGCCATCAAAGGACGGCTTTTTCACGTTTGTGTAAAATGTGTTGCCGTCTTTCTTAAAACTGTTCATAAAATTTTGCATCCTCCTTGCATATTTCACATCGGTGGTCGAGCGAATCTGCCACACGGTCACGTGATTGTATATAGTATACCGCACAATTGTGAATAGGGTATTACCAATTTATGTTATGTGTGAAAACAGTAAATTTATGCAAGGCGCGCCAGTGCGCATATGGCATTTTCGGCAATGAGGCAATTACTGTGTTCTAGTACATAAGCCTCTGCTTCTTTAGCGTTTACAGTGTGGCCGTATATACGCATACTTGCTTCAAAGCGTTCGAGAGGCGTGTTAAAATTATCGGACGTGATGAGATAGTATGAGCCGTCGTCGCACTGCCATGCGGAGCTTTTGCTTGGCTTTGGCGTTGTATAAGCGTGTGAGCAAGCTGACAGCAGATCGCCAAGAGAGGAGAAACGGTAGATTTCTGCTATGTGCTTGACTGCTTTTTCTGAACTATCGTTAGGACTTATCAAACGGGTTATGTATATCTCTGCACCGCCGTCACGGGAAGGGTAGAGCTGTATAAACACTTTGTCGCTTGATGCATCAAAGCCTGCCACGCGCTTTACATCGGAGAGCAACGCGCGAAAAGCTCGGCGCGTGTGAGTGTGTTCGCCTTCGAGCGAAGCAGTGTCAAGATTATATTTATCAAGATCGCTTTTTGTGAGCATGAGTTTGAGTTTGCCGGGGCTTATAAGTATATGTTCCATGATTATGTTATCGCACTCACAAAGTGAGGGCGTCCTTTCGTTAATTGGTGTACTAATATTATAAGCCGAAATCGGTAAAAAGGAAACCCCTAAATTATTGGTAATGACGCGTGAGCGGCATTACGGTTTGTACGCGAGGAAAAACGTCAACGCGCTTTTGGAGCGTTGGGGAACACAAGGGAGAAGAAGGATAAGCTCCTGCAGTTGCAAAGCAACTGCCAGAGTTCGCTTTCTTGTATTGTATGGATAGGAGTACCTGACTATCCGTTTAAAATTAAAAAATTAAAAAATCTTCGGAAATTTCATAAAACCTCTTTTCTTTAATAAAAATATATGATATAATGTAAATAACTGTAAGCTTATTTCGAAAGGAAAAACGCTATGACTTTTGAAGAACTTGAGAGAGCCTGTGCCTCTTGTCATAAATGTCCGCTCAGCGATACCCGTACTAACTGCGTTTTCGGTGCGGGAAGCAAGAATGCGAGGCTTATGTTTATCGGCGAAGCACCGGGTGAAAAAGAGGATCTGTCGGGAATCCCGTTCGTCGGTGCGGCGGGCAAGCTGCTTGACAGGTTCCTCGAAGCCGTTGACATTTCCCGTGACGAGGTTTACATTGCGAACATTTTAAAATGCCGTCCACCGAAGAATCGCGATCCGCTTCCTGCAGAAGAGGATGCGTGCATCGGCTATCTCAAGGAGCAGATACGTCTTATTGATCCCGAACTTATCGTATGTCTTGGACGAATTTCCGCAATGCGACTGATAAAGCCTGATTTCCGTATTACAAAAGAACACGGCGCGTGGTTCACATATGAGGGCAAGCCCATCTGTGCAGTGTATCATCCCGCGGCACTGCTCCGTGATCCTCGCCGCAAGGAAGAAATGCTTGTTGATATGAAGATGATTAAAAATAAGCTTGACGCAGGTGAAGCAAAGTGAAGATACTTATAATGATGACGGGCGGTACTATAAGTACCACAGCAAATGAAAACGGTTATCTGTCCGCCAACGGGAAGACTACCGTTTCGCTTTTGGCAAAGGAACTGCTCGAGCACGGCACTTACGACGTCGAGTTTGAGTATATGCACCCGCTTGACGTGCTTTCGGAAAATATGACATTTCCGCGTCTAAACGTGCTGCTTGATACGTTTTCGTCGATTGATCCTGATGAGTACGGCGCTATTATCGTTGCGCACGGTACGGACACGCTTGCGTATACGTCAAGCCTGCTTTCGCTTGCTCTTGCAGGGTGGTGGGACAAGCCGATATTCCTCGTTTCGAGCGATTATACGCTCTCCGACACACGCGCTAACGGCTACGATAATTTCAGAGCTGCAGTTGAGCTTGCGCTCGACGGATTTGGTGCAGGAGTGTATGTTCCTTACCGCAATTCTGACGGAATTATATATCTCCACAACGGCGCTCATTTAAGACAGTGCGACAATTTCACGGCGGATTTCTTTTCAGAGGATATGCGCCCTTATAGAGAAGCCAAGCCGTATAGCATTAAGGTGCAGTATCCGCTTATCGGCGCGCTGCCGAGGCTTTATGAATGTGTTATGATGATAGAGCCGTATGTTGGCATTGACTATTCGCTTTACCGCCTGCCCGAGCATATTCGCGCAGTGCTTCATGGAAGCTACCACTCCTCAAGTGCATGTGCGGAAAGAGCGAATGAGAGTGAGGCATTTTCACGTCGTTCGGTGCTTTACTTACAAAATGAATGTAAAAAACGCGGCATTGACCTGTTTCTCTCGCCGCTTCCCGAAGCCATGCGCCAGACGTCCGGAACATACAGTTCCACTGCAGACATATTAAAAAATGGCGCAAAGCCGATATTTTCACTTACCAACGAAGCCGCTTATATAAAACTTTCGCTTGCATACTCGCTCGGATATGAAAAAGACGAGGTTGACGCCTTTCTTGAGCGCGAAATAGCCGGCGAGAAGCTTTCGTATTAAGGCAGAAAGAAGGATATGACAGTGGAAAAACTTAAATTTAAAGTCGTTGCCTCTGAGCCGCTGTACGAGCGAGAGCTTAAGCTGGAGCTTGAGCATTTAGGACTCGTTGAAGCACCCGAAGGCTCGCGCGACTATCAAATACTCGCGGCGGAAGGACTTTGTGAGCCGCCGTCACAGCGACGACTTAAGGCGGCAATCTTTATCGATTGCGGACTTTTAAGTGTTGCGATGCCCGAGCAGGTAAAGGTGCTTATTTTAAGCCGACCGTTTTCACTTGCCGAGATGCGACGTTTTATCAGCGATGTCAAAGAGGGCATTGACGAGAACGAATATGAAGAAAATGCACTTGTTATATCGAGTGATGGTATGACTGTAAGCTTTGGCGATGCTGTGGTTAAACTAACTCCACGTGAGTTCGCGCTGCTTGAATATTTACACGCAAGACCGGGAGAAACGGTCAGTCGTGCAGAGCTTTTACAAAATCTTTGGAACGACAAGGATGCACGTGACACTAATGTCGTTGACGTTTACGTCCGCTTCCTTCGCTCGAAGCTTGATGAGCCTCTGGGCTTGCGCCTTATCCGCGCAGTACGCGGAGAGGGGTACGTTTACGCGTATGAAAACCCCAAGGGCGCGTGGGCAAAGGCAAGACACGAGGCACAAAGTGATGATAATACAGATGAGGAAGAATAAATGAACAATACTTATGATCTGCTGATACGCGACGTTCGCCGAGTAAAGCTGTCAACCGGAGCTACAGAGGTGTGCAATATAGCTGTTATAGGCGGGAAGATTGCGGCAATACTTCCGCGAAACGGTGCGGCTGTGTCGGCTACTACTGTTGTGGATGGAAGCGGCAAATATATTATTCCGGGTATGATAGACCTTCACGTGCACCTGCGCGATCCGGGGTTTGAATATAAGGAAGATATAATCTCCGGCTCAAAGGCGGCGGCGGCAGGCGGCGTTACTTCCGTTTTCGCTATGCCGAACACGAAGCCTGTACCGGACAATTCCGAAACGCTCGCGTATATCCATAACAAATCGAAGGATGCGGACTGCCGTGTATTTCCGCTTGGATCGATAACGAGGAATATGGAAAGCGTTGAAATCTGCGATCTTCCGATGCTTGCAAAGGCTGGCGCATACGCGTTTTCCGACGACGGCAAGCCGGTTATGACCTCGAAATTACTCTACGAAGCTATGAAGGTTGCGGCAGAGAATGATCTACTCATTATGTCGCACTGCGAAGATATGTCACTTGCAAAGGGTGGCGCTATCAACGAAGGAAAGATATCCCGCCTGCTCGGACTTCAGGGTATACCAAACCTTGCCGAGGACGTGGCAACCGAACGCGACATTATGATTGCCGAGGCAACCGGCGCAAGACTTCACATTTGTCACGTTTCTACGCGTGGCTCGCTTGAGCTTATACGTCGTGCAAAGGCACGCGGAGTAAAGGTTACGTGCGAAACTGGTCCTCACTATTTCTCGCTGACCGATGCGGACGTTATTTACTATGGTTCCAACGCTAAGATGAATCCGCCGCTTCGTTCAGATGACGATGTTCG
The DNA here is from genome assembly GCA_045579105.1 of Candidatus Flemingiibacterium sp. Taxonomy (GTDB): domain Bacteria; phylum Bacillota; class Clostridia; order Oscillospirales; family CAG-272; genus Flemingiibacterium. The sequence continues at coordinate 1,519 of JAZNLM010000010.1, read as the reverse complement.
CGCGGTTATCGAAGCGATTGTCGATGGAACCGTCGACTGCATCTCCACAGACCACGCGCCGCACAGTGCCGAAGAAAAGGGCGCTGATATAGCTAAGGCGCTTAACGGTATAATTGGTTTGCAGACATCGTTTATTGTATCGTACACCAATCTCGTTCAGACGGGACACATCACGCTTGCAAGGCTTATTGAGTTGATGAGCGCCGCGCCTGCACGTATCACAGGGCTCGACAAGTTAGGACTTGGCAGTATTGAAGTGGGCGGTGAGGCAGATTTTGCGCTCGTAACGCTCGGCTGTGAAAACACAGTCACAAAAGAGTCACTTCGCGGCAAGTCTACAAACACTCCGTTCGTGGGGATGACCTTCGGTGCACGCGTTGATGCGACTTATTTAAGGGGGAAGTGCGTTTTTGAGGCGTGAAAGGGACCGTAACCCAAATATAAAATTATATAAACTGAAAGGAAATAAAGTTATGTCATTTGAACCGTTAATTGAAAAAATCAGAGCGAAGAACAATCCCACTGTTATGGGACTTGACCCTGTACTTGACTACATTCCGCAGTACATCCGAGACAAAGCAGTCGCAGAGTACGGCGACACTTTCAAGGCGGCAGGCGAGGCTATTTTTGAGTTCAACAAGGGACTCATTGATGCGGCTGCAGAATTTGTTCCCGCAGTAAAGCCACAGTCTGCTTTCTACGAGATGTACGGTATCGAGGGACTTATCGCGCTTGAGCGGACTATCGAGTACGCAAAGTCGGCAGGTCTTTACGTTATTCTTGACGTTAAGCGCAACGACATCGGTTCGACTGCAGAAGCGTATGCAAAGGCGTTCATCGGCAAGACCGAGCTGTTTGGCTCTGCGGCGCAGGCTACTCCCGTTGACTGTGTAACCGTTAACCCGTACCTCGGCATTGACGGTGTAAAACCGTTCATCGACATTGCGGCAGAGAATAACAAGTCTATGTTTATTCTCGTTAAGACCTCGAACAAGTCCTCTGGCGACTTCCAGGACCTCGAGATTGGCGACACCACGCTTTATCGCAAGGTTGCGGGAAAGGTTGAAGAGTGGGGTGCACCTTACATCAGTGCATCGGGCTACAGTCCCTGCGGCGCGGTTGTAGGCGCAACCTATCCGAAGCAGCTCACCGAGCTTCGAGCGGCTATGCCTCACACGTTCTTCCTTATTCCCGGCTACGGTGCACAGGGCGGTGCGGCAAATGATATCGTTGGCGCATTCGACAAGAACAAGTCCGGTGCTATCGTCAACTCTTCCCGTGCTCTTATGTGCGCTTACAAGAAGGCCGGCGACGACGGAACAAACTTCAAGGTGTGCACTCGCGATGCGGTTATCGCAATGCGCGACGATATCAATTCGGTGCTGTAAGGGACGAAGGGGACGCGGTCGCTTTTCGAGAAAAGCTCCGCAAAAGCTTTAATAGACGCTATCGCTTCACAGAGTGTTTGGCTAAACGGTAATTCGCGCTCTCGGTATCCGGCACCCTTACCTGGAAACCG
>JAZNLM010000009.1:0-26872 GCA_045579105.1 Candidatus Flemingiibacterium sp. | reverse complement strand
CGCTACATCCTTCGGTCATGGCGAGTGGGTTGAAAAGGTTGCCCCCGATTATCCTGATGTATACTTCGGTCATGCTACCGGTTACATAACCGGTGACAACTACGGTAACTACATGGGACGCGTTTACGAGGCTCGTTACCTCGCAGGTGTGGTTGCAGCTCTCAACTCCGAATCCGGCAAGATCGGCTACGTTGCAGCTATGAAGATTCCGGAAGTTATCCGCGGTATCAACGCGTTCACCCTCGGTGTTCGCTCTGTTAACCCCGACGCTACCGTTGAGGTAGTATGGACCAACACTTGGTTCGATGTTACCATTGAAAAGACCGCTGCTCTTGAGCTTATCAACTCGGGCTGCGACCTTATTGCACAGCACTGCGACTCCACCGCCCCCCAGCTTGCAGCTCAGGAAAAGGGTGTTAAAGCTATCGGCTACAACTCCTCTACGCCTACCGCTGCTCCCGCAGCTTACCTCACCGCTCCTCTCTTCCACTGGGGCGTTTACTACACCCAGGACGTTCAGGCTATCCTCGACGGTACTTGGGAAGGTCAGACCTACTGGGAAGGTCTTTCCGCAGGCATGGTATCCCTTGACACTCTCACCGAGAATTGTGTAGAGGGTACTGCTGAGGCTGTTGCTGCTGCAGAAGCTGCTATCAAGGACGGTTCTATCGTTATCTTCTCCGGTGAGCTTAAGGACAACACCGGTGCTGTAAGAGTAGAAGCAGGTCAGACTATGACCGATGCTGAGCTTCAGGCCTTTGACTGGTTCGTTGAAGGCGTTATCGGCTCTATCAACTAATCAAAATATATTTTTCGCCGCCCTTCGGGGTGGCGATTTTATTTACAAATCCTCGATAATCTCTTGACGAAGTATGTCGTTATATGTTATAATTTTTATATATTTTATTTTTAAGGATGCAACTTTATGAATGAGATCTGCGTTAAACTCGAAGGCATCTGTAAAGCCTTCGGCTCCGTCAAAGCCAACAATAATATAAACTTTGACGTGCGTTCGGGCGAAATACACGCTCTGCTCGGAGAAAACGGTTCCGGCAAATCCACTCTGATGAATATCTTATCGGGTATCTATTCACCCGACTCTGGTTCAATTGAACTTTACGGTGCGCCCGTAGCCTTTACTTCACCGAAGGATTCAATTGCCGCGGGTATTGGTATGGTGCATCAACATTTCAAGCTCGTTGATGTGCTCTCCGCCAAGGAAAATATCATCGGCGGCAATAAGAGTTCGGGCTTTTTCACGGGCGGAAAGGCGCTTTCCGCGAAAATACGCGAGATTGAGGACAAATACGGTCTTCACCTCGACCCCGACAAAAAGGTTTACAATATGTCGGTATCGGAAAAGCAGACCTGCGAGATTTTAAAAGTTCTCTATCGCGGTGCGAAGATACTCATTCTCGATGAGCCGACCGCCGTACTTACTCCGCAGGAAATAACCGTACTTTTTGATATCCTTCGAAAGATGAAGGCGCAGGGCTGTTCTATCGTTATCATAACGCACAAGCTAGCGGAAGTTCTCGAAATATCCGACCGCGTTACCATTATGCGCAAGGGTGAGTCGATAAAGACGGTCAACACCGCTGAAACAAACGCCGCTGAACTCACGGAAATGATGGTAGGTCACCCCATTTCTCTTGATATTGAACGCGCACAAGTTAACGATGATAAGAAGCATGAGCTTCTTTCAATAACCGACCTTACCGTTATGAATGCAAATCACCGCAAGGCACTTGACAGCGTATCTTTCACCCTTTCAAGCGGCGAAATACTTGGCGTTGCAGGTATCGCCGGAAGCGGACAAAAGGAACTTTGCGAAACAATCGCCGGTCTTGATAAAGTGGCGCATGGAGAAATCGTTTTCAAGGGCACTTCTATCGTCGGGATGTCACCGAGAAATATAATCAAACGCGGAATTACTATGTCGTTTATCCCAGAGGATAGACTCGGCATGGGACTTGTCGGCTCAATGTCTATAACCAATAACGTGCTCCTCAAATCCTATCAAAACATGCCCGGCGCGTTTATGAACCGCAAAGCAGGCGCAAAAATTGCAAGCGAGATTATTGAGCGCTTCGATATCGCAACTCCGTCTGCGCAGCACACCGTAAATAAGCTCTCGGGAGGTAACATTCAGAAAGTTCTCCTCGGACGTGAGATAAATCTCAATCCCGAGCTGCTCATCACAGCATATCCCGTGCGAGGCCTTGATATCGGCGCTTCGTATAACATTTACGATGTACTTAACGAACAGAAGCAAAAAGGTGTCGGTATTCTCTTTATCGGCGAGGACCTTGACGTGCTGCTTGGAATTTCCGACAGAATAATGGTTCTTCACGAAGGCAAGGTAATGGGTATGCTAGACGCAAAATCGACTAATAAACAAGAGCTCGGTATGCTGATGCTCGGACATAAGGCTGACGAGGAGGTGGCTTACAATGTTTAAAATCCAGAAAAAACAAGGTCTGTCACCAAGAAACGAAGCAATCCTTCGTATCGGCACCGTTGTTATCGCACTCATTGCGGCAGGTATCATAATGGCGTTTCTCGGATATAATCCGATAGATATGTACGTCAAGATGATAAAAGGCGCACTCGGTTCGCCCTACTATTTCAAATCCACCGTTGAAAAATGCATTCCGCTTCTTATAATGTCACTCGGTGTTTCGATAGCTTTCAAGATGAAATTTTGGAACATCGGCGCAGAAGGACAGTTCTATATGGGAGCGTTCGGCGCGACTTGGGTGTGGCTCCTGCTACCTAACACCATCCCTGCTATTGTTATGCTTCCCCTTATGGCACTCGCTGCATTCGTTTTCGGAGGACTTTGGGCGCTCATTCCTGCTATTCTCAAGCACAAGCTTTCTACAAGTGAAACGCTCGTTACGCTTATGCTCAACTATATCGCTATCAAGTGGATATCTTATCATCAGTACGGCCCTTGGAAGGATCCAGCAGAACGCGGTATGCCCAAGATATTTAAGTTCACAGAGAACTCTTCTCTGCCCACCGTCTTCGGTATACATATCGGTTGGATAGTAGCACTTGTGCTTGTTGTTTTAGTTTACGTTCTTATTAAGTATTCTAAGTTCGGCTTTGAGATATCCGTCCTCGGCGAAAATCCGCAGACGGCACGTTACGCTGGAATGAACGTAACACGAACACTTCTTATCGCCGTTATTCTTTCTGGCGGTATCTGTGGTATCGCAGGTATGATTCAGGCAACGGGAAGCGAAGGCCGACTCGGAGACAATATTTCAGCAGGTCTTGGATTTACAGCAATCATCACAGCGTGGCTTGCAAAGCTGTCTGCGCCGATGATACTAGTTGTATCCTTCCTCTTTGCAATACTTCTTCAGGGCGGCAAATACTTGCAGGTTATGCAGATTCCCGCATCTGTTGCTGAAGTAATTCAGGGTATAATCCTGTTCTTTGTGCTTGCGAGTGAATTCTTCGCAAACTACAGAATCGTCTTTAAGCGAAAGGAGAATAAATAATGGAATGGCTTGAGCAACTTTCGCTGTTTTTACAGTCAACCGTTCAAATGGGTACGCCGATACTTCTCGGCACTCTTGGTGGTATACTCAACGAAAAAGTAGGTCACACAAACCTCGGTGTTGAGGGTATGATGCTTCTCGGCGCCGTTATCGGATACATGACTGGCGTTAACACGGGGAATCCTATCGTATCTATCCTTGCGGCAGGTCTTGCAGGAGCACTTTGCGCGCTTATCTATGCAATAATAACTGTTACGTTTATGGGTAATCACGTAGTTACTGGACTTGTACTCACGATATTCGGAACAGGTCTTTCTAGCTTCCTCGGGAACACGACAGTACAGGTAATAAATGCCATTGGCATGCCTGAAATGCAGCCGTATACACAGGCAGATCTCCCCCTCTCTGTTTCAAAGCCACTTGCAGCCTTTGAAGTACCGTATCTTTCGGATATTCCTCTTATCGGAAATATGTTTTTTTCGCAGAGCATATACGTCTACGCATCGCTTGCAGTTGCAATCATCCTCGCAATTTACATCAAGCGCACGCGCCTGGGACTTAATATGCGCATGATAGGCGAAAACCCCAGTGCGGCTGACGCTTCGGGCATAAATATCATAGCATATAAATACACCCATATTTGCATTGGCGGATTCCTTTGCGGTCTTGGCGGAGCCTACCTCTCGCTTGTTTACGCGTGCCGTTGGCAGGAAAAAATGACTGCCGGCATGGGCTGGATCGCCGTAGCACTCGTTATATTCGCAACTTGGGATCCATTAAAGGCCATTTTCGGTGCATACTTCTTTGGTGCTATGAGTGCGTTGGGACTTAAGATACAAAATCTCTCCATTCCTATATTTGGACGTGAAATCAAGGTCGCATCGGAGTTTCTTGCAATGCTTCCCTACATTATGACTATTGTCGTTCTCGTTGTCATTACTCTACGAAAAAAGAAGGAGTATCAGGCACCTGCCGCTCTCGGCTCGCCTTATTTCCGCGAGGACCGCTAAAACAAAGATGTAAAAACCCGTCCGTTCCAATTTACAAGGCGCGGACGGGCTAATATTACTCGCTTATTTTGAGGTTTATATGTCATCAAAAAAATTACTCGGGAGCGTGGCTCTCCTTATCGCGGCGCTGCTTTGGGGGTCAACATTTGTTGCGCAGAGCGTAGCAAGCGAGGCGGTTGAACCGTTCACATTTTTAGCATCGCGCTCCCTTCTTGGATTTTTATTTTTAATCCCCGTAAGTTTAATAAAAGATACTTTTGCAAAGCGTTCAGGAACTTATACACGTCCCAGCAAAAACACACGTAGGAATCTCATAATCGGTGGCGTATGCTGCGGTGTAGCATTAACAGTCGCCTCAGGACTTCAGCAGATAGGTATGACTGGAGAAAATTCCGGCAAAGCCGGATTTATCACCGCTATGTATATACTGCTTGTGCCGATATTCGGACTTTTCATCGGCAAAAAGGTACGTCCCATTGTTTGGGTATGCGTAGCGATGGGGGTTCTAGGGCTGTACCTTTTGTGTATGACAAACGGGTTTACGCTTGCCACAAGCGATATTTTCCTTATGGCGTGCGCCGTTATGTTCTCAGTGCACATTCTCATCGTGGATCGGTTTTCGCCGCACGTCGACGGAGTTAAGCTCTCGTGTATACAGTTCTTAACCGTATTTTTGCTTGCAAGTGTGCTAGCGCTTGCTTTTGAACACACTTCCATTTTAACGGTACTCAATGCATGGTTCCCTATAGCGTACGCCGGTATACTATCAAGTGGTATCGCTTATACACTTCAGATAGTTGGACAAAAGCACACTGAGCCTACCGTAGCATCGCTTATTATGAGCCTTGAATCCGTATTCTCCGTGCTTACGGGTATGATGATTCTTTCGCAATTCCCGACAGAGCGCGAGTTTATCGGTTCAATAGTAATGTTTGCCGCAATAATAATTTCACAGTTACCAAGCAAAAAAACAAAACTCAAATAGGCAATAACCTGAGCAGAGCAAAAAAAGCATAATATCAAAACAACCATCTTATTGGTATAATATAAAAACCGCCTACACGGCGGTTTTTTTGTTTTTCATATATTCTGTAAGCTTATTTTTGAGATATGCGTATGCAAATACTAATCCATATATCGCGACAAAAGAAATTATAAACTGCTCACGTATAGACAGCTCGAGGCGGGGCGTTACATACGCCTGTATAAACGTCACTGGCAATAAATGATAAAGGTATATATCATACGATGCGCTGTCGAGAATGCGCGCAAGCTTGTATATGACATCAAGCCTGCTAATCCACGCGAAAATACTGATAAGTGCTACGATTGAAAGAGTGACATACAGAATGTTTACAGCTCCATACCATTTATACATTACATTTGTCCCAAGTGCATTATAATACACCGTAAAATGCCATACTCCAACTGACGTCGAAGCAATTATGCTTGTTATTCCAAATACTTTTGTCTTTGTATAAAATTTATATCTGGCAAACAGCATGCCGAGCACAAAATAGAAGAGATAAGTCGCAAAAAATCTGTCAGAATAAGCAAACCAAACAAACTGATTAAGCAGAACTGTGGATGCAAGTGATATTATCGTCACAGTTATTGGAAGCTTATCAAAAAGCCACCTTAGAAGAGGAAATATCAGATATAGCTGCACCGCTATAACAACGTAGTAAAAATGTGCCGCTATAGTACCGAGAAATACGTATTCGGGCAATTTTGCAAAAGTCACCCAACCAACGGTAAGCATACATACAAAATACAAGGCAACACCTATAAGATACGGCACAACAATTTTTAGGAGTCTACCACGAAAGAATTCGAGGACCGACATTTTTTGTCCGCCGTACTTAGAATAAAGTTTAAATCCGCTTAAAAATATAAATCCTGGCACGGCAAATGCAAACGCTTTGTTTACAGCGAACATTATCTTATGCGCCACACTTCCCCATTCAAGCGAGGTTGCTGGTACAGCGGTAATATGTATCATAATTACCGCAAGGCACAAAAATGCGCTCATCAAAGTTATTTCTTTGTATTTTTTCATTGGTTGCACCTCTTTAAAAGACACACAGCCTCACAGTGCCCAGTTCGAGGGAACATATCCACAGGCGTTACAGCATCGCATTTGTACGCGCCGTCAAGAAGCGCTATGTCACGCGCGAGGGTGTCGGGGTTACACGAGATGTAAACAATACGCTTCGGCACGATTGCCCTGAGTTTTTCAAGAAGCTCAGGCGAACACCCCTTTCTGGGCGGATCGAGGATTACCGCATCAAGACCGCCTTCTGCAATATGCGTGAGGTGCTTGTCAAAATCTAAAGGATCTGCCGCATCTGCACAAACAAATTCAGCATTTTCAAAGCCGTTGCGCGCCGCATTTTTACGCGCATTTTCAACCGCCTGGGGGACAATCTCAATTCCGTAAAGCTTCACGTCAGGCGTGCACACAGACATTCCAACCGTTCCGATACCGCAGAAAAGGTCTAATACACGCTCGCCTGCTTTGATATCGGCAAGCTCTGCCGCTTTTCTGTAAAGCATTTCCGCGCCCTTGCGGTTAACCTGCCAGAACGACTGCGGCGAAATTTCAAAAGTTCTGCCGCACAGCTTGTCCGTCAGCATTTCCTTACCATAAAGAAGATGATATTCACGTCCGAGAACTACATTTGTATTTTTAGAGTTTACGTTTTCAAACACGCTCGCAATATCCGCAAAACGCTCGCACACAGCCTTGGTTAAGGCTTTAATTTTGTCACTGCGCTCGTTGACCACGAAGCACAGCATAACCTCGCCCGTTGTTTCCGAACGGCGAAGGTACAAATGCCGCATCACACCGTCCTCGGTTTCCTCGTTGTACGCTGCCAACTTGTTTTCGTCCATCCAAACACGTACAAAATCCGCAATTTCACCAAATATCTCCGGCTGAAGTCGGCAGGAATCGTCCTCAAAAACGCATGGGATTATATCGTGTGATTTTTCTGCATAAAAGCCTATAGCGGTCTTATATACAGTATCACTTCCCTTGCCAAATCTCACCGAGCCTACGGGATACTGTGCCTTGTTGCGATAACCGTCAAGTTCACCGGTGTGAAGTACCTGGCCAACATTTATATTGTCAAGCCCGGCTTTTTTCATAGCGGCGATAACACGTCCGCGCTTTAGTTCAAGCTCGTGCTCATAGGTAACGTAGCGGTAAACACATCCGCCGCAGCGCTTCGCTGCAGAGCATCCGGGCTCAGTGCGATGCGGTGATGCTTTGATTATCTTCTCAATTTTGCCAACATTGTAATCGGAGGCAACCTTGATAATACGCACAAGAAGTTCATCGCCCGTAACCGCGCCCGAAACGAATGTTACAACACCTCTCACGCGTCCGACACCGCAACCAAGATTGTTTATATCGGTTATCGAAAGCTCTACTATTTCATTTTTCTTTGAAGGATTTTTCTGTTTCATAACTTCTCCGAATATGTAAATTCAGGTATACAAAAACCCCGCCATGCCGTGTGTTACAAGTAAAGAAAACCCTGCATGTGCAAGGCTGGTGTCCTCTCACCCGCTTTGTGCTCCCAACGTCCGAGTCACTCGTGCAGAGCATTATCTCACAATTCAGGAGTGGTCGGGAGGTCTGCATTCCCACAGGGTGAAGGCCGGACTCCATTTATTTCTTTTGTGGGTTTTTATAACTTGTACATCACGCACAGGGCAGGAAGTTTTACTGCTTTTGCTTGTGTATTTGTCTACATATAGTATATCACGTTTCTATAAAAAATACAAGTGTTTTTATAAAAAAGCTGATATAAAGCAAAAAGCAAAAGCCCTCACAAAAGTAAAGGCTTTTAATCTTCTATTACTTGTCTTCGCCGTCGTAGTCAACTTCGCCGAAAAGCTCATCCTCGAAGAAATCCGCAATGCGGTCAAACTCCTCATCGTCGTCGATGGTTACGAGGAGCTGTTCACCGTTTTCGTCCTGAACCAGCTTTAAGATAACATACTCCTCTGCTTCATTATCCTCTTCGGGAATGAGTGCTAGATAAGTTACACCCTCGATTTGTGCTTCTGCGAGGAGCTTGAAGTTCATTTCGGTACCGTCCTCGTCAGTCAGGGTGTATATATCTTCGGTTTCAAAAATTTCGTCAGCCATGATAGTATCCTTTCACAATGTTATTTTAACAGTAATATGATACCATTATTTTGCACTTTTGTCAAGAGAAATGCGTTTTTTTCGGCACGTGTATTGATTTTATCCTTGCAAAATGGTATAATGAGATATAATATATCCAAAGGGGGAATAAAAATGATAAAACATATCGTATGCTTTAAGCTTGCAGAACCCACAGAAGCAGCGTGCCTAAAATGCAAAGAAGTACTTCTCTCAATGGTCGGTACCGTACCGATGATACGTGACATCGAGGTCGGTGTGGATATGCTTCACTCGCCGCGCTCGTATGACATATACCTCTCCGTCACCGTCAATGACCGAGCCGCACTTGACGCTTACCAGAGCGACAAATACCATTGCGAGATTGTTAAAACGCATATGCACGCCGTGACCGCTTCAAGCGTTGCGGTGGATTTTGAGATATAAAAAGGAGCCGTAAGGCTCCTTTTGGTTATTTAAACAGCTTTATGCGAAGAATAATAAATATCGCGATAAGACTTGCTGCAATAGAACCACCGATAATTACCGGAAAACCAACAGGACTGTTCGCAAGCGGCATATATTCTGCCGATACGTTCATACCGTAAGCCGAGAATATCATCGTCGGTATAGCCATTACAACGGTTACTATCGCAAGCACCTTCATAGCCACGTTAAGGTTGTTTGAAATGACCGACGCAAAAGTCCCCGACATACTTTCAAGAATGTCCGTGTTAATCTTCGCCATCTCGATAGCCTGTTTGTTTTCGACGATTGCATCTTCAAGAAGCTCGGTGTCCTCTGCGTATTTTTTTAAGAAATCAGTTCGGACAAGCTTCTCGAGCACCGCCTCGTTTGAACGCAGTCCAACAGTAAAATAAACGAGCGATTTTTCAAGTTTCATAAGCTCGAGGAGCTGCTTATTCTTCTGCCCTCTTGCAAAATTAAGCTCGGTATTGTCTGACTTTTTCTCAATAAGTCGCAGATAGATAAGATATCTGCGCGCTATTGCATAGAGTATCTGAAAGATAAAACGTGACTGCTTGCCGGGGTGAAAATCACGCTCGGTGCCGTTTTCAAATCCACGCAAAACGTGTGAATCTTTTGAACATACAGTAATAACACAGTCTCCTGTGAGAATAATACCAAGCGGTATTGTAGTATAAAGCTCACGCTCTGTGTCCTCTTCACGGGTTGGGATATTTACGAGTATCATCTTGTAATTGTCGTCCCACTCCACACGCGAACGCTCATCCAGGTCAAGTGCCGTTCTAATAGCTTCGGGCGGAATGTCAAAATCTGCCGCAGTGTCGCGTATCTCGTCAGCGTTAGGATCTATAAGAGAAACCCAACAGCTCGGCTCGGGAGCCATACACTCAAGAATTTCGTGGCTATCTTTATCTTCAACATAGTATTTGATCATTTTCGACACCTCCCAAACACATTATCATAGTATTACATCATAATTTTATTATACACCACTCTGCACGTATAGTCAATAGTAAATTTCAATAGTACCAACGCTACACTCAAATTTCATGGGAAGTCTTGACAAAAAGAGTTTTGTGTGATATACTATTTCGGTACGAAGGGATATAGCCAAGTCGGTAAAGGCACAGGACTTTGACTCCTGCACGCGTTGGTTCGAGTCCAACTATCCCTGCCACAAAAAGCTGCCTATAAAAGGCAGCTTTTTCATTTTATATACACACGTCATATTTTCTTCCAAGTTTTTGGGCTAAAGAGTATCAGCACCGGCAAAATTTCAAGTCGTCCAATGAGCATGGTTATCATTAGAATTATCTTTGAGAACGCACTATATCCAACGTAGCTTGCATACGGGCCAACAGCTTCAAACGCAGGGCCAATATTGGAAATACAAGCAAGAGAGGCTGAGAAATTCGAGAAAAATCCGTGTTTAACCTCATAAGCCCCGGCGTCAGATACGATATTCACAACCTGTCCGTTTATAGGATCGAGTGAAAGTAAAAATACAGTTGCCACGAGAATAAAGAAATACATCGTTATAAACGCAAATACGTCGTTTATCGTTCTTCCCTCAAGACTCTTCTCTTCAAATTTTGTTTTTGGAACATAGCGCGGATTGATAAGCTTTCTTACATTTACGTATGCGCCTTTCATAGCAATAACTATTCGCGAAACCTTAATACCACCCGCGGTTGAGCCAGCCATACCGCCGATAAACATAACGACAACAAGTGTGGTTATGCCAAGCATTGGCCATACATTATAGTCGGTGGTGGCAAATCCTGCGGTTGTAATGAGAGATGACACCTGAAACAGTGAATGCCGGAACGCTTCTTCAATGCTGTACCCCTGCGGAAACGACTCGAAACGCCACACAAGACTTATGAATACGAATGCAACCGCAGATATAACAATAAAGAGATAGCTTTTGAATTCTTCGCTCTTAAAAAACGCTTTGATCTTGCCAATAAGCAGCAGATAATAAAGCCCGAAGTTGCAGCCGAACAAAAGAAGGAATATCGCCATAACGTACTGTGAAAATGGGTTAAACATTGCCATACTGTCGGGGATAAATCCGAAGCCGCCCGTACCGGCACAGCCGAACGTTGCAAGCAAACTAAAGAAAAACTTATCGTTTTCGTATCCGGGGATGGGCTTGTCCAACATAAGAACACATACTTCGATAACAGTAAGTCCCAGATAGATAAGATAAAGTATCCTTGCGTTAACCTTCATTCGCGAGGCAATTTTACCAACCTGTGGCCCCGGGCTTTCAGCACGAAGCAGATGCATCGACGAGCCTTCGTTGCTCTCGGGAATAAATATCAGCACAAACACGAGAATACCCATACCGCCTATCCAATGTGAAAAACTTCGCCAGAACAGTATGGAATGTGAGAGTGCAGTAATATCCGTTATTATGCTCGCGCCTGTAGTTGTAAACCCCGACAAAATCTCAAAGCAAGCGTTAACATAGTTTGGTACATCACCGCTGATTACAAACGGTACGGCTCCGAAAAGAGCCATTATTATCCACACCATAGCTGTAAGCGCAAAGCCTTCCTTTTGGTAAAGTATATCACGCTTTGGATTTGGGAGCTGGAGTAAAAAGCCTAAAATAGCAAGAGCTGCTATCGGCACTAAAAAAGCAAGCTTGTGTGCCGCATCTTCGTTATAAATAAAACTAACAAGAAGCGGTGCAAGCATCAGAACACCCTCAAGAATCATTATCTTGCCGAGTATTTTTCCGAGTTTTTTGTAATTCATATCTAGGTGCCGCCTTATTCAAGAATATCAGTAAGCTCGTCAAATTTCTTGTGTGTAGTTACAACTATGACATTGTCGCCAAGATGAATACAAGTGTTACCGTCAGGAATTATTACCTTCGTCCCCCTTATAATACACGCCACAAGACAATTGTTCTTGATATTAAGCTCACGCAAAGGCTTGTCATATATCGCCAGTTGCTGTTCTTTAGCAAGGAACTCAATGGCTTCAACACGGTTTCCAACAAGGCGGTAAAGCGTTAACAGTTCGCTTCCGATGGTGTTTTCAAGCGCGCGCACATAGCTTATGACGCGGTCAGCGACAATATCCTTCGGAGAAACGTTGTTGCTTATGCCAAGCTCGTTGAGCATACTGTAAAGATTTTGGCTCTTAATCTGCATAATGGTCTTTTTGACATTCATCTTGTTAGCGAACATCGAAACTATCATATTTTCTTCGTCGATATCTGTAAGCGCTACAAATGCATCCATCGCGTCTATGCCTTCTTCGATAAGAAGATCGTGACGCGTTCCGTTTCCGTTAATAACTGTTACTTTTGGAAGTGCCTCTGCAAGCTCCTCTGCCGTTGTTTTATTGCTCTCAATAAGCTTTATTTGGTACTTCTTTTTTGAAAGCTCGTCAGCAAGATAGTATGCAACCTTGCTGCCGCCAACAATCATTATATTCTTAAGCGGAGATTTTACAATATTTATCTCGGACAAAAACTCACGAAGTTCCTTGGCATCAGACGTAAAATGTACTCTGTCACCCTCTTCGATAACGAAATTACCCGAGGGAATAAACACCTCATCACCTCTCTGAACAGCACAGATGAGTACACGCGTTTCAAGCTTTTTACCAAGAGAAATAAGCGTTTCTCCAACGAGCGCACAGCCTCTTTCAGCCACAATCTCCACAAGCAGTGCCTTCCCCTTTGCAAAACGTTCAATCGTTGCAATTTCAGGAAGGCGTATAAGATGAAAAATTTCAGCAGCTGTGTCCTGCTCTGGATTTACAATCATGGAAATTCCAAGCTCGTCCTTCATCTCAAGTATCTGACGACGGTATTCGGGATTTCTCACACGAGCGACAGTATTTTTAACGCCCAGCTTCTTGGCGACAAGACAAGCAAATACGTTAAGCTCGTCGCTTCCCGTCAAAACGATAGCCACGTCAACGTCTTTTACGCCCGCCTCACGCTGAATATCAAGCGAAGCTCCGTTGCCAACGACACCTTGGACATCATATCTCTCAATAAGGCTTTCTATCTTATCTCTGTTCTCGTCAATTATGGTTATGGTGTGGCCCTCTGCGGAGAGGGTTTTAAGTATCGTTCGGCCTATAGTTCCAAGACCGATTATAGCGATTTTCATAATTGTAACATTCCCTTCTGAAATAGGTTCACCGCATGATGAACATTACGTCTTCGCGGTATCCTTTACAGTATACAGCTAAATTATACCACAAATACAAACAAATTTCAAGTAGAAAAATCTATAAAGGGAATATACGGCGAGGAACATACTCTGTTTCAAATCCAGACATTTATAAAAAGTATATTTAACAATATATCCTATCTAAAAATCGTTCTGAAGATTCCAAAAACCTATTGATTTTTATACCAGATTATGCAGAATAGAGTTATCATGCTCACTCGTACCGCAAACGCTTTATCAGTACACACGTATTCTGTAGAGAAGAAGAGCGTCCTCAAGTGTTCGTCCTTCTCAACTTTAAACTCAATAACCCGTGACGAAAACTTCTGTCCTCACTTTTTATCCAAGTTTGACGACAGAGTCTTACATGGCACAGCCATTATGAGCGTAAATATGGGAATTCTGCCCGGAAATCTTTTTATCTCCTGGGAGAAACAGGGGGAAGATCAGCAAAGTTACCTTCAGAAACGTTACATACAAAAATGCTGAAATGTACTTCGAGCTTAAGTAGGTTAAATTATGACCACCCGTAAAACGGGTGGTCATAATTTATTTTTTGAATTTTGAAAAGATACCACCAATCGCGTCCTTAACACTTTCAGCCTTGTCTGCGATGTCGCTTACAGCAAGTTTTGCTTTAACACCGTCGATAACCTTGTTGACAATGTCGTCAGGGATATCAACGCCAAGTACATTTTCAAGTGCCTTTACAGGCTCCGACTTGAACTGCGACATAAGCGAGGGATCGCTCTTTAATTTAGCAACTACCGCTTCAATTTTTTCTTTGATTTCATCCATTGTGTTTTCCTCCGATTATATAAATTTTTTTATAAATGTTTTTCTATTTCGAGGTATAGATTGTGCGCGCAAACACACATTCCAAGATCGTTCGGATGAAGACCGTCATCAAAGAAATGCTGATCGTGCGGCACAAGCTTCATTCCGTCAATGACTGTTACATTTGCAAGATCCTTGCAATTTCCCTCTATTACTGCGTGTACTTCGTTAAGATATCCACCGAATTTATCCATAAACTTCGGCTCGCTTTTGCACTCACGCCAAATTGGTGTGATAACGAATATCTTTGCCGCGGGAAATTTCGAAGAAAGTGCTTCAAGGAAAGCTCGGCTTCGCTTCTGAACCGTAGCTCGGGTATGCAGTGACCAATCGTTCGTGCCGTATGCAACAGTAATGATATCGGGATTTACCGGCTCGTCAAGTTCTAAAAGCTCCGGAAAGAAACGGTCTCCGCCGATTGCTTTGTTATATTGGTTAGCATCGAGCGCTCTTGCAAGCTTTGATGCATAAGAAAGCGAAGGGTGATATGCAAAATATCCGTGCGTTATAGAATCGCCGTAGGAGAGCATCGTTCTCACGCGTTTTTGGGGCGCAAACGATGCCCCGTCATCAAGCGTTATATTTGAGAGGTACACCATTTTTGTCCAGGGCAGATATAATTCCACCGTTTTCACGCCGTCGCCAAGATCATATTCAAAATGCTTATCAGCATTTCCCTCGATGATACCGAAGTTTTCGCAAAGCACACCATCAACGTACAAGTCAAAGCGTGTGATTCCACGTGTAGGACACTCGCTAACTCTGACAAAGTAATCAAGCCCAAATTTATTTGAATCAGTTAAGAAGCACAATCTGATACCCGCAGCACTGTTGCACTTGAGTTTGTAGCTGTTATCGCGGTAGATCGCATAATACTCCGCCTGCTTTTCTGTAAAACGCTTGAAAGTAAATCCAAGGGGGGTTTCTATGACATCGACGGCACCGAAGGTTATTTTTTTGATCTGTTCGAGTGTAAGCTTCATAATTTTCACCTTTATATGTATTTTTTATTTCATCGTATAGTTCGTTTACGTATATCTTCATCACCACTCATTTGGAGTGAGATTTGCAACAACAGAATCACGTCCGTTAATAAGCATAACGTTGGGAATTTTCGAGCAGTTTTTGTCAATAATAGTGTGCGAGTCCCGTGTTCTGTCAGTTATGGTAAAAACTCTCCAAACCTATTATACCATAAAAATCCTATCCTGCAACCCCCAAAAGTCAAAATTTTCACTTTTTACTAGTACATACCCTGGGAAAAGAAAGTGAAGGGGACATTCAAAGTCCCCTTCTTTAATTGGCGATTCCCTGATGTTCTATAACTGACTGCGCCATCTTGCGCTGTGCCATAACAAGCTTATAGTATATGCCCTTATTTTCAAGAAGCTCTGTGTGAGTACCAAACTCGGCAACTCTGCCCTTATCGAGCACAAGAAGTTTGTCTGCGTTACGCAAAGTGGACAAACGATGCGCTATCGCAAAGACAGTACGGCCTTCGGTAAGCTTACTGATCGAGTCCTGAATAAGCTTTTCAGTTTCCGTGTCAAGCGCAGCCGTCGCCTCGTCAAGAATGAGTATGCGAGGATTGTGTATCACGGCGCGGGCTATTGCAATTCTTTGACGTTCACCGCCTGAAAGCGAATAGCCTTTTTCGCCAACGTAAGTGTTGTAACCCTGTGGCAGACTTACTATAAAGTCGTGCGCATTAGCAATACGCGCCGCCGCAATGACCTCTTCTTCACTAGCGTGTGGCTTTGCATAACGGATATTGTCCCGGATAGTGCCCGAGAAAAGGAATGTTTCCTGCAAAACTACACCAATCTGTGTACGCAATGCATTCTGCGATATATCCTTTATGTTAACGCCGTCGATTGTAATTGTGCCTTCGTTTACGTCATAAAGTCGCATAAGAAGGTTAATGAGAGTTGTTTTACCCGAGCCGGAGTGACCGACAATACCAATCATCTCACCAGACTTTACCTCAAAGGATACACCTTCAAGCACGGGATCATAGCTTTCATAGCCAAACGTAACGTCCTTAACCGAAATCTCGCCATCAATGTGAATATCAATAGGCAAGTCGATATCCTGCACTTCTTCTCTCTCCTCAATTATCTCAAATATCTTCGATAAACTCGTCAAGAAGTTTGAAATATTACGCGGAATGAAGGTGATAAACATAAGCGGTGCGTAAATGATGTTCGCATATGCGTTTATCTGATGCAGCTCGCCAACAAGCATCTGTCCGTTAAACAAGAGGTAATTTCCATAAAGTAGGATAAAATAGCTTCCAAGCTTAACAGCAAATCCCAGAATCGGGAAAACCGTGTCAAATACTTTGGCATTTTTCTCACTTTGTCTTGCCTGCCGTACCGAGGCATCTTTGAAGCGTTCAATCTCATGTTCCTCACGTCCGAAGCATTTTACAACGCGAATACCGTTTAAAATATCCTGAAGCAGGTGATGAGTTCGAAGACCAAGGCCCCAGAGTCTGCGATTGCGGCTCTGTACAGATTTCCAGAATTTCGCGATAAGGAACACTACAAACGGTATCGGGACGAATACAAACGCCGCCATCAGAGGGTCTATCGTAAGTAGAAGTATAAGTCCCACAACAAGCGATACCCCCTGAATAAACAGGTTTGGAAGCTGATTTACTATAAAATCGTGCGCAACGTTTACGTCATTATTTATACGTCCCATAATATCGCCTGTGGATTTTTGCTGCACTGACGAAAGCGAGAGTGACTGTATCTTCTCATACAGCACTGTACGCATCATAAGCACAAATCGGCTTCCCGCCACGGCTGAAAGTCTGCTCTGAAGTACTGCGAGTGCGCGGTGCAGTACTTCAAGCGAAACTATGGCAATAACAATGAGCGCAAACTGCGTCATCATATTGGGCTTACCGTATTTCGTCTGATCAAGAATATAATTGTTAAGCGCTATCTTCTGTATCTGCGGCACTGTAAACTGGAAGATAACGTTAAATATTGCAACAATAAACGGGAAGCACATCATAAGGCGAAGTCCCTTGGTCATCGCAAATATTTTTTTGTATATCTCCATGGTGTCAAGACAGTATGGGCAGATATTCGTACTCCTTATGAAAGGGCGGTTACATTTCGGACAGAACCGCTCCTTTTCGGAGTTGGTTATCGGCTCGTCACTCGCACCTTCCTCGGCAAGTATCTCGCAAGCCTTTACAATGACTGAATAGCGAGGAAGATGACGTCCAGAAACAAACTGACATATAAGCTCTGTTCCCTTTCCAAAATCGGCATAGAAGCCGCAGCTTCCGTACATAACCTCGGTGCGGAAATTTTTTGCGCCTGCTATAACGTACTCTGAAAGAAGTTTGTCGCCAAATATCTTGTATATTTTTTTGTTTGTCACCGCCAAATATCCCGAGACGAACCTGTCTTCAAGTATATTGAACGGTATGCAGTACATAAGCTTCTCGGTGCCACTCGCAGCCGCGTCAAAAACGCGTTTTTCAGCCTCTGGCATCTCGAACATAAGTCGCATAAGCTCACTTCCTTCCGAAATTAAAGGTATATCTCGAGTTTTTTGTAGCTTACCGAGTCGAGTTTTTTTACGTCCTTTATCTGAAAAACGTTTCCGTCAACGTCGTTCATAAACACACGTCCGTCCTCGAGCACACGAATATTTGAGAATGGATTGTTCATAACGAATGTAACACTACCAGCGCTTGTATCGGCTTCCCAATAAAGATAGCCAAACTTCTCCTTCACGGAATGGATTTTAATTATATCAGGCGTGAAGTATCTGCGTTCAAGCTCCTCGTTAATAAGCGCTCGTGTATCGGCATCAAAATCGGAAATACGTCGTACCATACCAATCTCCTTGCCCGCGCCCTGCTTTCTTGTGTCAGGCTCGCGCACGGACAAAAATTCATTGGGGCTTGTTACTGGGAATGCGCGCAGTATTACCACGCGCTCAAAGCTTTCAGTCTCACCGTCCGCGTTTATAATGTCGAGGGAGATAAGATTTCCACCCGAACGTGTAAACTTCGCATTTTCAGGCGTGAGATCTATGGAAATACGCTGATTTTCAAGTATAAGGTCGCCGTCATCCCCGTCGCCGAGAATATCGTTCTTCGGTTTTGTATTTTCATTGGCGACGTTTTTCTTTTTTTCTGCCATTTTCAGTTCTCCTTTTCTCGGGATAGCTTGTTACATTCCTGCGATTATCTTCTTGTTCGCCTCATTCTGAAGCGTGTAGAGCCTATAGAATACGCCCTTCTTTTCAAGAAGCTCTGCGTGAGTGCCCTCTTCGACGATTTCGCCGTTTTCGATAACGAAAAGTCTGCTACAATCTTTAAGCGTGGACAATCTGTGAGCGATAGTGATTGTTGTGCGGCCTTCACTTACAAGTGATAGCGCATCTTGTATGAGGCGCTCGGTCTCGGTATCCATAGCCGCCGTTGCCTCGTCAAGTATGAGTATCGACGGCGAGAGTAGGAGCGCTCTTGCAATTGATATACGCTGTTTTTCGCCGCCTGAAAGTGTACGGCAGCCCGTACCTATCATCGTTTCGTAGCCCTCAGGCATTTTTAGAATGAACTCGTGCGCGTTTGCGGCCTTTGCCGCCGCGATAACCTCTTCCATAGTTGCTTCGGGTTTCGAATAGCGGATATTATCCGCAACAGTACCACGAAAAAGGAAAATCTCCTGGGAAACTATAGAAATATTCTTGCGAAGAAATGCCGTCTTGATATCTTTGACATTATGACCATCAATGCTAATCGTACCGCTTACAGTGTCGTAAAGACGGCTTATAAGGTTTGCTATCGTTGACTTACCGCTTCCCGTATGACCGACGAGACCGATGTGCTCGCCAGCGTTTATTTTTAGCGACACATTTTTCAGTATCGGACGGTTTGCTGCATAGTGGAAGCATACATTATTAAATTCAATATCGCCATTCAGCGTATCAAGTGATACAGCATCCTTTGAATCGGTTATCTCGGGGACAGTGTCTATTATTTCAAACATACGCTGTGCGCAGTTTACGGTATCTGTTACCATATTGGTGAAGTTAGTAAAGAAGTTAAGCGGACCAAATATCATTCCAATATAGCCTATGTATGTAGCAAAGTCACCGTAGGTCATTTGCTTATTCATAACATCGATACCGCCAAAACCCCATATTGCTTGGCTGGACATAGCAATAAGAAGTCCGACTACGGGGAAAATCGTAATTGTTACGATATTGGTATGCAGCGTGGCCTTCATATACGCAGAAGCGTATTTATGAAATCTCGCACTTTCTTCAGCTTCTTTGGAGAACGCCTTAACCACGCGAACCCCCGTCAATGAGTCGCCGAGCACAGCGTTAAGGCTTGACGAGCGTCTCCACTGACGTGAATAAGCATGTCTGAGCTTCGGCAATTTAAATTTGAATATGCAAACAACTATAGGAACGGGTATGAAGACAATAAGCGTCAGCTTCCAGTTGAGTATAAATAAGAATATTGTAAGACCGATAAAGTTTACGGCATTTATAACGAAATTGGGTACGCCGTCAATAAAGAACGCACGTATTCTGTCTACATCATAGTTTACGCGAGTAATAAGGCGTCCCGTTTGGTTATTGTTGAAAAATGACAGCGATAAGCTCTGCAGTGACGTAAAGATGTCAAGTTTCATGTTGAGCCCCACCCTTGTCGACATTCTTGCGTTTGCGCGGTGCTGTATTATAGAAATACCGAGCGAAAGAAGCGCAATAGCGAAAATGATACCAACCATTATGAGCACCCAACTTTCGCTGTGAAGTGTACCGACTTTTTTTCCGCCGATAACACCGGGTTCAGAGATAACTTGATCGTATAAAATCTTATTTGTGATTATGGGATTTATGAGCTGCACGAACGATGTCGCAAGCATACACAAAATTACGGTAACGAGCTGAAATTTAAAAGGCTTGAAGTATCCGAGAAGACGCGTAAACACGGCTTTCTTATTGGTACAGTAGGAGCATATTTTTCTCTCCTGATCATCGTATACCCTGCCGCACTTCGGGCATTTAGCGTTGAACTGCTCGAATATCGGATCGTCGTTTTCAACTATTATGCCATCGCAAATTCGCTTCATAAGGTCAACGAAAGCAAACAGCTTGCGTTTCTTAGCATTTGTGCAGTATGCTATGATAACAGTGGTGGCATCGCGCTCACGCTCTTTTCTGAGGCGTTTTTTCTCCTCTTCATCAACGTCCTCGTCGTCAAGCGTATCAATATCGTAAGGATAGGTTTTCGCAAGCAGACGGTTACATGAAACAAAGTTGTCAATGTATGCGCAATTTGTACGCTTCATATCAAATTCGCGGATAAGTGCATCCTTGAATAAATCTGGAATAAAAAACTCATTTTCCTCAGTCAGGGCTTTTTTTCTACTGCCCCTTTTCCGCTTTACCGCTTCGGCATCTGCGCGCGCTTTTTTGCGCTTTTGTTCGGTTTCACTGTCCGAGCTTATGTACATCGCGTAGAGCTTCTTATCGCGCGATGAAAAAGCGAGAAAGCTCTCACCGAAATTCCCCTCGTGATCGAGGTCAAGCTCAAGCACCATATCAAACGAATCAGTATCAATACCGCGCTCGCTAAAACCGATCTGTGCCTCTTTTGTAAGTTTGTCAAGTGGCAGCATAAAGGTGTGCGATCGGGCGATTATCGTCCGATCTCTCCTTTCGATTTTTTAACATACGGAGCAAAATTATTTTTCGCCAAACTATTGATAATTTTGAATTTGTATGCTATCATAAATATACCATAATCTCGAAAAATTGCAAGTAGCTTTTGTAATTTTCTTCAATTTTGTCGTTACGACTAAAAAAGCCATTATATTTTGGTCATTTTGCCTCACAAAATCATCTTGCAAGGATGGATTTCACGTATGCTGAATATATTGAAAAAGCTTTTCAAGACTAAAAAAGAGGACTCTGTGGCATTCCGCGTTGAGATGGCAAAACATCTCGCGGGACGCGCTATCAAATACTGCTCGGAGCGGGATCCCGAAACAGGCATGGATCTTGTCGTCGGAAAGTCGGGGTCGATGTCCATAAAAGGCGATGAATTTATAGTTTTGTCAAGCGCGGATATTGTATTCCGTTGTAAAGTAACCGAACTTCGTGCATGGGAGCTTATGAGCAACGACGGCGCTATGCTCACGGCACCAGATCTAACAAGACAAGGGCAAGAGCGTACCATTATCGTTTATTACACATACTACCTGAAATAATCACCGGCTTAATGTACAATTCAACTCTAAATGTGCATAAATCGCTTGTTTTAAGGAAAAAGTATTGACTTTTATCTTTGGTAGGTATACTATTATATTGTACGTGTAAATACGCCCGTACAGAAAATCATCATTACCCTCGGAGGTAGTCGTTATGGATGCGAAAAACAGAACTGTAAAAATAGGCTTCATCGGATGCGGTGCTATCGCCAACAAAAAGCATATGCAGGCACTCTCTAAGATAGATGGCGTTGAAATTGTCGCTTTTTGCGACATTATTCCCGAACGCGCAGAGGCTTCCGCTAAAGAGTTTGGAACACCCAACTCAAAAACATACACCGACTACAAAGAACTCCTCAAAGATGAGAGCATCGAGGTAGTACATATCTGTACCCCAAATAAAAGCCACAGTTTCATCACAGTGGATGCTCTTGAAGCAGGCAAGCACGTAATGTGCGAAAAGCCTATGGCAATCAACTCTGCAGAGGCGCAAAAGATGCTCGACGCGGCAAAGCGCACAGGAAAAAAGCTCACTATCGGCTATCAAAACAGAAACAATCCCGAGGCCCTCTTCTTGAAGGCCGAAGCCGAAAAAGGCACGTTTGGTGAAATCTATTATGCCAAAGCAACAGCTCTCAGACGACGCGCTGTCCCTACCTGGGGCGTGTTCCTTAACGAAGAGGAACAAGGCGGCGGTCCGCTTATTGATATCGGTACGCACGCATTGGACCTTACTCTTTGGATTATGAATAACTATAAGCCTAAGTACTGTCTTGGTACAGCTTATCATAAACTTAACAATCAGACCGGCACTGCTAACAATTGGGGTGACTGGGATCCCGATAAATTTACAGTCGAGGATTCTGCTTTCGGCTTTGTCGTTATGGAAAACGGAGCTACTATCGTGCTTGAATCTGCTTGGGCACTAAATACACTTGATGTACGCGAGGCAAAGACTACTGTTTGCGGTACACTTGCTGGCGGTGATATGACTGACGGTGTTCGTATTAACTCTATTATCAACAACAGACAGTGCGTTACCACAGCAAACCTGAATGTAGGCGGTGTTACCTTCAAGGATGGGGCGAAAAACCTCGGAAATGCGGATATTGAAGCGCACAGATGGATTGAGGCTGTCAGAAACGACACCGAGCCCTTCGTTCTTCCCGAAGAAGCACTCGTTGTAACCAAGATTCTTGAGGGTATCTACGAGTCCGCAAGGACGGGTACTGTGTATAATTTTGATGAGATCTAAATACTTAAACAGTGTACGATACATACCTCGTGCCCACACTATTTCTTGGGCTTAAATTTCTGTGAGAAATATTGAGTAACAATTTCAAGGAGAACAAAATTATGAAAAACCTAGTTGTAATCGGCTACGGCGGAATGGGTGGCTGGCATGTACAGCACGCACAGAAGAGCGATGTTGTAAACCTTCTCGGTATTTACGATATTGATCCAGCAAAATCAGAGCTTGCACGCTCACGCGGCATCTTCGCATACGACTCATATGAGGACGTTCTCGCGGACAATAGAGTTGATATGGTAACCGTCGCTATTCCGAATGACCAGCACAAAGCGGTTGTTATAAAAGCTCTTGAAGCCGGAAAAAACGTTATCTGCGAAAAGCCCGTAACGCTTTCCTCAGCTGATCTTCAGGATATGATTGATGCCGCAAACAAGGCAAATAAGATCTTCTCCGTGCATCAGAACCGCCGATGGGATGTTGACACGCTGGCTATCAAAAAACTTTACGAATCCGGCGAAATCGGCGAAATATTCAACATCGAGTCGCGCGTTCACGGCTCCCGCGGCATTCCTTCCGACTGGAGAGGAAAAAAAGAGTTTGGCGGCGGTATGATCTTCGATTGGGGCATTCACCTTATCGACCAGATTCTGCAGATCGTCCCCTCAAAGATTGACACAGTTTTCTGCCGTCTTGACCACCTTACCAACGACGAGGTTGACGACGGGTTTAAGCTCGAGCTTATGTTTGAAAACGGCTGTCGCGCTTACATAGAACTTGGCACTTATAATTTCCTTCCCCTTCCCCGTTTTTATATGCAGGGCAGAAATGGTACGGCGCTTATCACAGATTGGCGCGAGAACTGCAAGGTTGTAAAATGCAAGGCTTGGCACGAGTCAGACGTAATGCCCGTTGAAACCGCGGCAGGTCTCACCAAAACTATGGCGCCCCGTGACTCTATCACGGTTGACGAGTACGAATGTGAGCGCCCCTTATCTGACGTACACGATTACTACCGTAACTTTGTAAAGGCTATTGACGGTATTGAGCCTCAGACAGTCACACACGAAGAAATGATGCTTGATATGAAGGTTATGGAAGCGGCATTCAAGTCCGCAGAGCTTGGTCAGGTCATAAAATTCTAAAATAAATGGGAAAGTGCCCGAAAAAACGGGCACTTCCCTTTATTTAAAGCAAAGGAGTACAAAAATGGCACAGGTCGATCTTCTCGACATGCACAAATACTTTATTTTACGCCACCTTAAGGAAGGAGACGTCGCCGTTGACTACACTATGGGCAACGGTCACGACACCGAATTTCTCTCGAAAGCAGTTGGCAAAAACGGAAAGGTTTACGCATTTGATATACAAGAATCGGCGGTTGAATCAACACGCAAAAATCTAGCGGCAGCAAACTGCCCCGAAAATTACACGCTTATCTGCAAATCACATCATCTCGTAAAAGATTACGTTAAAGAAAAGGTCAAAGCAGGTATGTTCAACCTCGGATATCTTCCGGGAAGTGATAAATCCATAACCACATTGCGCGATACTACACTTGCGGCTATTGAGGCTGCAATCGAGCTTATGGACAGCGATGCTATAATTCTTATTGCTGTTTATCCCGGTCACGCGGAGGGCGATATCGAAGGGCAGCTCGTTGGCGAGCGCCTTTCAAAGCTTGACCGCAAGCAGTACACCGTAGCATGCTTCAAAATGATGAACTCTCCCACAAGTCCATTTTTCTATATAGTCGAAGGAAGATAACATCGCAATTTAACGTGCAGTCACCATCCTTTTGTGAAATAATTATAAACTTTTAAAAAATTCTTTGTAAAAACTCGAATTATATGATATACTATATATAATTATGTAATTTGAGTTACACTACGAAAGGAGGCGACACCGCTTGGGGAAACATTTCTTTAGTGAAGGCCGCAGATTTGCGGATCAGTCCGAGCGCTCTTTTGCCGAGTCAGTTCTCGGCGGCAAATATACCGTTCGCGTTTACGCACGCCACGGTGGCGTTTCCCGAGGAACTGCAGCAATAACAAATAAGGGAGTTTCCAGCGTACATAACGCGTACGTAATATGCAACAGTGATGCGGATAATGTTTCGGGAACGGCTGTAGGTGTACTTTTTGATAGAACAAGCGGTAGTATATCGGTAGTCCTTTCCGATAAGGATAGCTATTTGTATCAACATGAGATTGCCGAAGCGGTTGACTATTGGGAAAAGAGCAATGACAATAAGATATACTGTCTGCGCGAAAAGTCATGCGGTGCCGTCGTATTTACCGAAGAGTGCGGAGAGCGCAAATATCTTATAATTCGTATGAACCTCGGTCACTGCGGACTTCCTAAAGGACACACCGAAAAATACGAGGATGAGGTTGCAACCGCTCTTCGCGAGGTTCGCGAGGAAACGGGCGTTGAAATAACTCTCGTCGAAGGCTTCAGAAAAGCAGTTGAATATTCTCTCTCCGCACGTACAAAAAAAGAGTCCGTTTATTTTCTCGGACGCTTCGATGGCAAAAATATTAAAATTCAAGAGGCCGAGGTCAGTTCATACCGACTGTGCAACTATGAAACGGCACGCAAACTTATCACATACGAAAATGACCGCGCGATACTCGATGCGGCAGAGGCACTTCTCAACGACAAAAATGAATAAAAAAATCGCCACGGTAATTTGACCGTGGCGAAACTTTTTTACGCCTTATACTTCTCTGCCTGCTCGGCTATAAGAGCCGCATCGTCGAAGTAATTTATCTTCATCGCAGATTTTACCTCATCAAGAGTAGCAGCCGCCGCTTCACGAGCAACCTCGCTTCCCTTTTTAAGAATTTCGTAAACTCCTGCAATATCCTTCTGATAATCCGCACGCTTTTGACGGATAGGCTCGAGTGTGGTTTCAAGTACCGAGAGAAGGAACTTTTTAACCTTAACATCGCCAAGACCGCCGCGTTGATAGTGCGCTTTAAGCTCGTCGAGATTTGCGTAATCAGGTAAGAACTCTGCAAAATGCTCGTCACGCGCGAATGCGTCGAGATAGGTGAATACGGTATTCCCCTCAATCTTACCAGGATCTGTAATCTTTATATGATCGGGGTCAGTGAACATGCTCATGACCTTGGTCTTGAGATCAGCGGAATTCTCCGAGAGATAGATGCAGTTACCGAGCGACTTGGACATCTTTGCGTTGCCGTCGATACCGGGAAGTCTGCGGCAAGCCGCATCGGTGGGAAGAAGCGCATCAGGCTCAACGAGCACTTCTCCGTAAACGTCGTTGAACTTACGAACGATTTCGCGTGTCTGCTCGATCATAGGAAGCTGATCCTCACCAACAGGTACAGTAGTTGCTTTGAAAGCAGTGATATCCGCCGCCTGACTTATCGGATAAGTAAAGAAGCCGACAGGTATACTTGTTTCAAAGTTACGCATTTGAATCTCTGCTTTAACGGTGGGATTACGCTGAAGCCGCGAAACGGTTACCAGATTCATATAGTAGAACGAAAGCTCGCAAAGTTCGGGAATCTGTGACTGAATAAAG
This sequence comes from Candidatus Flemingiibacterium sp., assembly GCA_045579105.1. GTDB lineage: Bacteria > Bacillota > Clostridia > Oscillospirales > CAG-272 > Flemingiibacterium. Next base: position 605 of record JAZNLM010000009.1, on the reverse strand, counting down.
AGCGTGGACTTTGTAGGATCAAGTCCGCACGAAAGATAGTCAAGCGCAACCTCAATGATATTCTGACGAACCTTTTCGGGATTGTCAGCGTTATCGGTGAGTGCCTGCGCATCGGCAATCATTATATAAGTTTTATCGTAAAGACCGCTGTTCTGAAGCTCCACGCGGCGGCGAAGCGAGCCGACGTAGTGACCGATATGAAGCTTGCCCGTAGGACGGTCGCCTGTAAGTATGATCTTGGACATCGTGAGTCTCCTTAAATGTATGGTAATATATAGATTATACCACGGGTGAGGGTAGATGTCAAGTATGTTTTTAGAGTGCGAGAAACGGGACTTGTGCTCCCCCGTAGATTGACGCTGCGCGTCAACTACACGAGAATGCTGGCGCATTCTCGAATACGTTTTTACTCACATTTCGTGCAAGAAAAAAGCAGTATCGGGACAAACCCAATACTGCTTTTTTGGTGCGAGAAACGGGACTTGAACCCGTACGGTGTGAACCACACGCCCCTCAAACGTGCGCGTCTGCCAGTTCCGCCACTCTCGCGTGTCGCTTATTGCAACACGAATATTATATCACAAATTTTGAAAAAGTCAACCCCT
>JAZNLM010000008.1:0-6727 GCA_045579105.1 Candidatus Flemingiibacterium sp. | reverse complement strand
TATACGTTTCGCACGACGGCGGCGTGACTTACGAGCGACTCACCGCAACTGCTAACGCAAACGGTGGTTACGACTTTACAGTAACACTTACAGCGGAATCTAAAATTGTGATAAGACTCTTCGCTGATTTGAACGGTGATGCAAAAATTTCAGTTATAGATCTTAATATGCTTAAGAGAATCCTTAAAGGCACATATTCTGCTGATGAGATAACCAAAAAATTGTCCGACATGAATGGTGATCAAAAGAATTCAGTTGTAGATCTTAATATGCTTAAGAGAATCCTTAAAGGCACTTACAACGGACAAAAATGGTAAAACAATAACAAACACCCCACACGGCGTTGACGTGTGGGGTGTGACTTTTTATTGCTTTTTAAAGCCGCATATATATAGAGTATTCGCAGGATTCAGCCGAGTGGAAGCTTAACTATACCACGCCCAAGCTGCAGTAGTTATTCTTTTTGTGGGTATCTAACAATGCCTCGTGGTAACTCCACCGCCGCTTAATATGAATATTTTCGAACGACGGAAACCACAGGTTATTGGAATAGAGCGAGAAGGAGAAGACTCGACAGAAAGCTTCCAACGGTGGCATACTTGAGAACGAACTTTTTAATTTTCACAGTTTTATCGATAAGTTCGCCAGAAGGAATACAAATCCGCTCACTCATGCACCAAAACGTCCTTTGAGAAGCCGTGTAAGTTTTACTGGGGAAGTCTTTGTGGTCTCAGCAGTATGTCACTTTCGATTACCGCAGATGAATAAGGGACAGTAAATAATGAAAAAGTGGGTATAATATGACCAACACTTTATAAAGGTATGGTAATATTATGTGTACTGCTGTAAATTTGAATGGATTTTTTGGGCGCACCCTAGATGTTGAATGTTCTTTCGGCGAGCGAGTCACGCTAACGCCGCGTAATTTCAGGCTTGTTTTTCGTCACGCAGGGCAGATGAACTCGCATCTTGCCGTCTTTGGTATGGCGGCGGTAATGAACGGCGCGCCGCTCTATTACGACGCTGTAAACGAAGCGGGACTTTGTATGGCGGCTCTGAAATTTCCCGGTAACGCCGTTTACCGCTATGCGATTGACGGTATGCACAATATTGCTTCATTTGAGCTGATAACGTGGGTTCTTGCGCAATGTAAAACGCTCACAGCAGCGCGTGCACTGCTCTCTAAAACCAACATTACAAACGATAATTTCTCGCTTGAAATGAAGTCGACTCCGCTTCATTTTATGGTGGCGGACAGTAGAGAAGCGATAGTCATCGAAAGTACAGTGGACGGTGTGCATATATACGAAAACCCGTTTGGAGTGCTTACCAATAATCCGCCGTTTTATTACCATGCGGTGCATGTGTGCGATTTTATGCATCTAACAGCGGATTATCCAGAAAATATGCTCTGCAAAGAAGTGCATCTTGAACCGTATTCGGGCGGAATGGGAGCTATCGGTCTGCCGGGCGATTTCTCTTCGCCGTCGCGGTTTGTACGTGCACTATTTGCGCGAAACCACATTTACGGTATGGACGGTGTGATTGAGAGTGTGGGCGCGTTTTTTCACGTTATGGATACGGTTTCTGTGCCCGACGGTTGCGAGAAAAATCTGGAAGGTGGACGCATTTTCTCTCTATATACCTCTTGTATTGATATAGCAAAACGAACGTATTTTTTCACAACCTACGATAATAGGCGTATCCGTGCCGTTTCTATGGATAGTGTGAACATAGATGGAGATGCGTTAATTTGCCGCGAAATTCATGGCGGCGAGGATATACTTTTTCTTTGATTTTGCCGTTGATTTGTCCATAAAAAACGTTGATTTAACGCTTGACGGTGGGAGTTTGTTGGTGTATACTACTCTTAAGGAAATATTTTATTTTTAAGGAGAATAGCTATGAATAACAAACTCGCGATAATTGGCTGCGGAACTATAGGAACTTACCACCTCGACCATTTCCTTAAGTACGGGAATCTTATAGAACTCGTCGGCTTTTGCGATCTTATCCCTGAAAAGGCGGAGAAATTTGTCGAGAAGGCGGGCTGCGGCAAGGCATATACTGATTTTAAAGTGATGCTTGACGAAGTGAATCCCGATATGGTATTCATCTGCGTTCCGCCGTATTGCCACGGTGAAATTGAATTTACGCTTATTGAACGCGGCATACATTTCTTTGTTGAAAAGCCTATGACGCTCGATATTTCTCTTGCAAGACGTGTCCGCGATGCTGTCGAAGAAAAGGGACTTATAACTGCGGTGGGCTTCCAGATGCGTTACTGCAACAAGACAGATTTCGCGCGGGATTTTTGCGAAAACAATCAGATTGTGTTCGTCGACGGTAGTCGCATATTCGGTATTCCCAATATAGATTGGTGGGGGGATAAAAAGCTCTCCGGTGGCCAGCTTGTAGAAGCGGCTATACATGAGTGTGACCTTATCCGCTACTGTGTGGGCGATGTGGACGAGGTATTCTCTTATTGCACGCGCGGATTTGTGAAGGAGTCGCCGGTACCTTACGATACGGACGACTGCACCGCAACTACGGTTAAATTCAAGAACGGTGCACTTGGCGTATTTGCAGGCGGCTGTTACGCGAAGTCGGGCAACGCGTTTGCTTCCAAGGTTATATTCTCCGCGGCAAATAAGAGAATTGAATACGACACTTTCAAGCAGCTCGACGTTTACGGTGAAGAGCCTATAGTAAAGGACGATAATGTTAAATTGGTTGTTAAGGGCGACGGTGCTCTCGGTGCGGCAGGCGAGAAAATGAGTATCAACTCTACTGTTGATTGCGGACTTATCTGCGACCGCACGTTTATCGAGGCTGTTCTTTCTGGCGATGCTTCGAAGATACGTTCTCCGTATTCGGATGCGTACAAGACGCTTGCGTTTGTGCTTGCGTGCAACGAGTCGATGGCGACTGGCAAAGCGGTAAAGGTTGAATGACTCGTAGATACATTAAAATCCCCTCTCATGAGGGGATTTTTTGATGTTTGACATATGACCATTTTTCGTTATACCCCTTGACACTTCTACGATATTTTGATAGTCGTGAAGCATAATAGGAAAAATCGGTATTCTGCCGTTGGCTGCAACAAGAGTGAGCCTTTCGTACTTTGCCGCGTTGAAATTTGCACTAAAGTCGGATATATCGTTGATTTTATAGAGGAATGACGTAGCCTTGAAAAATGCATACTGCCGATAATGCTTGAGCAATTATGTTAATCACATATAACTGCGTTTTTATCGGTGACAATAATTATAAAAAGCGCGCTGCCTGCGTTGGGGGAAAGTATGAAATAAGCGGATAAAGAAACCTAACAGAAATGCTTAATATGTGAATAAGATAAATTAAGCCCCCGACGGTTTGAATTCTTGTCGGAGGCTATCTTTATAAAAAAGTTGTTGCCTATTTTAATTACCACCGGGACCATCTCTGCGTTCGCGGGTGTCTGGAATCTCAATCTTACCTTTGATGTCACCGGGCTTGGTAAGAGGTTTTGGCTGATGGGGATATTGTTCTTTTTTTATCTCTTTGTTTTTGGCCATATTCATCACTCCGTTCCTTTATGCAGTATTTGCAATTTCATATCAGTTCATGCAAGTCATTGGTTGGTGGCAGACAACTGTGATCTCTGCACACATAGTAAGTGGTCTTGCCGTTTTTTAAAGAATATTCCTTAGTCGGTGCCGTAATAATAACATTCGCATCCTGCGGCAATTCACGCAGAATGCTGCTTTTGTTTGTTGATTCATCCGGGACAACTGTTATTTTTACCCACGGTTTTTTGTGCTCCAAAAGTGATATCAAAAACATCGCGTGGTTAGTTGGATATTGAGCGGCGCTTTGCCAGAGAAAATCAAGCTGTCTGTCTGCTTCGGTTTTATATTTTTCCTCGTCTGTGAGAAGTGATAAACGCACAAAATTATAGGCCATCAGCGAATTTCCGCTTGGTATTGCACCGTCATAGGTCTCCTTGGGACGCAGAATCAACTTTTCGTGGCCTTTTCCGTAAAAATAAAACCCCCCAGTATTGTCACCAAAATACGCCATAACTTTATCGCATAAATCTTTTACTCTGCTCAAATAATTGCTTTCCAATGTGGCACGATACAATGACAGCTCCGCAAAAATATATGCTGCATAATCATCTAGAAAGCCTTTCACACCACGTTTTTTTGCATGGAAGCTGACATAAAGCATAGAACCGTCGTACAAATATTTTTGTATAAAGCTGTCGGCGTTTTGCGCTGCGCAGAGATATATTTCCTTCCCACTGACAAAATACAGCTCGCACATAGCGGCTATCATCAGACTGTTCCACAAGGTTAGTATTTTTTCATCGCGGTGAAGAGAGGTTCGCTTTTTTCTATAATCATCAAGCAATGGCAAAAAGGATTCAAAGGATTTATCCATGAAATTTCCTTTTAAAAGATTTGGAATATTCTTTCCTTCAAAATTGCCCGCTTCCGTAATGTCAAATTGACGATTGAAGCATGCGCCATCTGATTTTCCAAGTACCTTTTCGATTTCACTTGGTGTGAACAGATAATATCTGCCCTCTTCGCCATCGCTGTCTGCGTCCTGCGAACTGTAGAACCCTCCTTCGGGTGATGTCATCTCACGAAAAATATAAGTTGCTGTTTTTTCGGCAACGTCAAGGTATATCTCTTTTTTAGTTATCGCATAGGCCTTGCAATATGCAAGAATGAGAAGCGCGTTGTCATACAGCATTTTCTCGAAATGCGGAACAAGGAATTCTTTGTCGGTTGAATATCGGCAAAAACCGAATCCGATGTGATCGAACATTCCGCCACGGTACATCTGCGTAAGTGTGTGTTCCGCCATATGCAAACACAAAGGATCTTTTTTGAGCTCGTAGTAATTAAGCAAAAATAGTATATTATGTGGTGTTGGAAACTTCGGTGCTCGTCCGAATCCGCCGTACGTTTTATCATAGATGCGCTCATACTGTGACATCGCAAAATCAGTTACGTCAATATCCCCAATATTTCCCACTGTTTCAGATTTGTTCAGATAATTGATAATTTTCTCTGAATCCCTCAGTAACATATTTCGATCTGATATCCATTTGTCGTGTATATAGAGCAACAGTTCCCGAAATCCAATCATATTGCCCCGTGCGGTCTTGGGAAAATATGTTCCCGCAAAAAAAGGCTTTTGATCTGCTGTCATAAAGATGCTTGTCGGCCATCCTCCGCTTCCCGTGAAGGCTTGGCATACCGTCATATAGACGCTGTCAATATCGGGACGTTCCTCCTTATCTACCTTGATCGAAATGAAATATTTGTTTAACAGTTCTGCAATTTCTTCATCCTCAAAACTCTCGTGGGCGAGCACGTGACACCAATGGCACGCACTATACCCGATGCTTAAAAAAACGGGTTTGTCCTCCTTTGCTGCGCGCTCAAATGCCTCTTCTGTCCAAGGATACCAATCCACGGGATTGTCTTTGTGCTGGAGCAAATAGGGGCTCGTTTCATTTGCCAATCGATTGCTCATATATTCACCTCCGCTATCCTTTTTATTTTCGGCATTTCTAAAGTCATCTATACGAGATTTTGTCAGGTATGTGAAGTTTAAAATCACAAATAATATTTATATAGCAAATCGGAGGTGAAAAAGATGATGAAAAACGAAATGCCGGTTGGCTTTGCCATGGCACTGGCAATGAATCCCGATGCAATGCAGAAATTTGCAACTTTAAGTGAGACGCAAAAACAAGAGATTATCGCGGGAACACACGCTGTAAGAAGTAAACAAGAAATGCACAGATATGTAGACGATCTTGTATCAGACAAGGAATCAGGAACAAAAGTATAAACTGTGGTATTGGTTATTTTGGCTTCTTGCTATTAAATTTTGCAATGCTCAAATAAAATAAATAATCCTAACACTTTTGCAAGTGTGAAAATGCTCAGATTATTTCGATATGGTCAAAGTGAGGTGATTTTCATTACACTGGCAGATGCGGACAAGGCGCATCTGCATGAGAATCGTTCGCGGTATTGCCCAATTAAACTCTATGGCGGCACACGTTGCAATCCTTGAAGTCGCGCGCCTGCCCAACTGCATCACAAACCAAAGAAAAACGACCTGCCAAAAGGCAAGTCGTTTTTCGTCGTTTCTCTTTGGTCGGAGTGAGGTGATTCGAACACCCGACCTCTTGGTCCCGAAGCGTAAGATGATAGTTTTTTCATTGATTTCGGGGGATTTTCGGGGCTCTCGCGTCCGAAAACGATGCTTTCCGATGCTCCCCATCGCACTGTTTCCACGTAGTCCGAAGCCGTAGATGGTCAAAGATGTGGTCAAGCCGAATTCTCATCCAAAAACCGAGCCGCAATTATAGCTAACTCATACCGTCAAGTGACTAAACGGTTCACCCCGTGTCGAGTTTTTCTTCTGCCGTTAGTATACCATACTTCAGGAGAACTGTCAACCCATAACTTTCAACACGCAAAAATTGAGGTGCTGTAGTCAAAGAATACGCCCCGTGAAAAAAGCCCGAATTTATTTTCGAAAAAGTGCTGGACTTCCTCTCTCTTCTGTGGTATGTTGTTGTGCTAACAGGAGGTACAATCTATGAAAAGTATGATAAAAGAACTATGGCACGGAAACATCATTCCTCAAGAGGACAGCAGAAACAACTCAAAGGAGATGAAGGAGCTACTCGGATACATGGCAAGGCATCACGAGG
>JAZNLM010000007.1:0-9896 GCA_045579105.1 Candidatus Flemingiibacterium sp. | reverse complement strand
ATTGTGCCCATGCGCAGTTGCAACGCAACTGCGCATGGGCACAATTAAGCCTCGAGGCATAGCCCTCGGGGTCTTTTGTTTTGCTCCTTCTTTTGCTCGGCTTATGCCTACGAGCAAATATCATTATTACAAAGCGATTGTGGTTATTTTTTGATTGTGATATAATTTTAGTGAGAGTTTTCACCCGCCTATACGTCTAATAGATGAAGAGCAAAAAACTATACTTTCTTCGGAAGGGGGAAAATCCATGGATAATGGTGCAAGTAGCTACCGCCGTTATCTTGATGGTGATGACACAGGACTTATCGAGATAATAAAGGATTACAAGGATGGTCTAGCCTTATACATAAATGGATACGTTAGTAATATTTTTGAAGCGGAGGATTTGATGGAGGAAGTGTTCTTTAGATTAGCTGTAAAACGTCCGCGCTTTTCAGGAAAAAGCTCCTTCAAGACGTGGATTTACACGATTGCTCGCAATGTGGCGCTTGATTATTTAAGGAGCGCTGTTAAAACGTCTGTGCTATCTATTGAACAGTACAGTGAAGGCGTTGCCGAGGAAGCCAATGTTGAAAAGCAGTATCTGATTAAAGAACAAAAAATTATTCTCCACCAAGCCATGCGAAGGCTAAACGGAGAGTATTTTCGTGTTTTGTATTTACTGTATTTTGAGGAGTTTTCCAACGCAGATGCCGCGGTGGTACTTAAAAAGAGCAAACGCCAGATTGAGAATTTAGTTTACAGAGCAAAAAGGGCTTTGAGGACAGAGCTTGATAAGGAGGGGTTTGAATATGAAAAATTATAATGAAATAGCGGATAATGTTTTTTCGCGCAGAGATGAAGTTATAAGGGAAAGTATGACCCATAGAAGGCGAATCAGACAAATATCATCAGTTACAAGTTGTCTTGCCATGGCTGTTCTTTTGGGAATAGGCGGTTTACACACTGTTTCATTTACTCTTGATGCAAGCGAAGAAACGCCTATATCGGGCAGTGACAATGTTGGACAAGTACCCGATGCTACAGACGAAATATTGCCGCCCGTTTCAATCGTAGAGCCGTTAGTTCCGAATATGGGAAATAGCTATGCAGGCGGTGATACGGATTGGTTAAATATTCCCAGACTGCCTTTTGATAAAACAATAGTCGCGGTGGGTGAGGAAATCACCGATGTCGAGGCTAAAGAATACTTCGCTCTTAACGGCGCGAGTATTATAAACAGCTTTTCGGCAAGCGGAGTTGACACGGAAAATATAAAAATATCCGATAAGGGTTATTGCCACGTGTCGTATGATGGGGTTATGGGAAAATCTTTTGAGGTGAAGCTGAATTTTCGCGATTACTTTGTGTATAACGGTGACGAAATTGTTGCGATCATTACGCTTGCCAAGGAAAACGGCGAGATATCCGCAACGCCGTCCTTCGGCGCGAAATGGTTTGAGGGATACGCCGAATATCTTAACGAACACCGCGGCGAGAAGCTTGTGTACGTATACGCGGGCTGGGTCGAAATTATAGTCGCGCCCGACGACACATTCTATATTCCCCTGGGGTATAACGTTTCGTGGTATATCGGGGAAGTGGAAAATCCTTATGAGATGTTCTACCACGAGGCGGCGGTTTATGTACCGTAATAGTGCAAACGAAAAGAGCAGGTTAAACCTGCTCTTTTTTCGTTTATTATTCCGGTTTTTTATCGAAATCAAGCGTCAGATCGTAGTCGCCGAGCTTGTTTACCTTGAAGCCGTTCTTCTTGTATTCTTCGTAGTCAAATGCCTCGAGCTCGTCGATTGAAAGCTTGTGGAACTCGTAGAAGTTGTGCCACCACTCCCAGCCCGAGCCGAGCTCGTTCGAGAGATACGCATCTGCTATGTCGCATGCGGTCTGCGGTGCAACGTAAAAGGCACCCATTGCAAGTGCGTTTACGCCGTTGCCGGTGATTGCGCGGAGTGCTGCCGGTAAGCTCTCGACAACGCCTGCGTGAACGTGCGGACACTTGCTTGCTGCGATATGTATGCCCATACCGGTGCCGCAGAAGAGAAGTGCGCGTTCATAATTTCCTTCGGAAATCTCCGCACCAACACGGAGACCAACTCTGTGGAACATAAGGTCAGTGTCTTTCGGATCACTGTCCTTCTTAACACCGAGGTCAAGGATTTTCCAACCCTTTTTAGTGAGGTGCTCAACGACTACCTCTTTAAGCGGAAATCCTGCGAAGTCTGCTCCGACTACTAAGTGTTTGTCTTTTACTGTTTTCATGATTGTTGCTGCCCCTTTCGTATATTAAAATTTATGCTGTGATTTTTATTTCGCGCTCGTATACGCCCTTTGTAAGCGTTTCCCCGGCGTATTCGATTGTAGTATCGCCTTCGACCGATATGGTGAGCTTGACTATGCTATCTGCCTTTTCCCATTCCACCGAAACTTTGCCGTGCGGCAGGTCGATGTGTCCCTTCGCAAACGAAAGCCCGTCGAAGAAGTGCGGCTCAACTTTTACTCGTCTGCATCCAGGCTCAGTCGACTCGATACCGATGATGGTTTTCATCATCCACGACATAAAGTCGGAGAGCATGTGGTGATTGTGCGAAGCGTTTACAGTAGTGTTCCACTCCTCATAAAGTGTGGTCATACCATCCTCATACCAATTGCGGTAGGATGGGAAGCCATGCGCCGTTACGATGCGGTACGCGTACTCGTGCAGACCGCATTTATTAAGCGCCATATAGAGGTGGCGAACACCAACCATTCCACAGTCGTGGTGGAAGTCTTTTTCTTCAACCAATCGTTTGAGCTGTGCGGCAAGCGGCGCGAGGTCATCATAAATATCGTGGTAGATAATCATTGCTACGGCGGTCTGCCTTTCGATGTTGCAAGTACCGTCGGCACGCAGATATTTTGCCTTGTGCTGCGATATCTGGCGCGCAAGCTTTTCTTCATATTCTGCAGTATCAACTCCTGCGAGCTTCTGCGCCAAAAGCGCAATACGAAGGAATTTTACGCGGTAAGCGGAGTTTATAAACGTAGCACCGACTACGTTGCTGTCGTCGGGCGAAATCCAGTCGGAAAGTCCAAGGGTAACGTCGCCGTTTTCGTCCTCGCGGTATTCGAGGTACTCTATGTAGCGCTCAAGGTTTGGAAGGCTTTCTATAAGATACTTGGCATCGCCTGTGTGCAGATACAGACGGTATGGTACCTCAAAGATAACGCCGTCGGTAACGGGTCCGTTCCATTCGTCAAATCCCCAACCGCCTGTTGGGACGATACCGGACATTTGTCCGTTCACAAGCTGCATATCACGGAGATCCTGTAGATACATTTCAAGGAAGCGCTCCGAATGGAAATCGGTCAAAAACTGCTCAGCTGACGACTGCATATCGTTGCACCAGCCCATTTTTTCACGTGTCGGGCAGTCGGTGGGCATATAGAACATATTACAGAGCGTTGCCATTTGACCTGCTGTAAAGAGCGCATTTAACATATCGTCCGAGCACTCGAAGCTGCTCTTCTTTTCTACCATCTGGTGCACGAACACGCCGGAAACAGTGTCGAGAGTAGGACTTTTAAGCCCGGTTATCTCAATGTATCTAAAGCCGTGATAGGCAAATCTCGGTGACCACACAAGCGGTTCTCCCGAGCAGATGACCTTGTCGAGCGCGAAGTCTGACTCGTGATAGTGGTTAAACATTTTGTAGTAGTTCATCTCACCGTTTTCGTCGAGTCCCTCGGCGTAACGGATAGTGAGCACGTCGCCCTCGGGCTGATTTACATTAAGGCGCGCGTAACCCGAAATATTCTGTCCGATATCGAAAATGTATCGGTCCTCGCCCATTTTCGTTATGGTTTTCGCGGGATATACACAGTCCTCTCGGATAGGCTCTCCTACACATGGACGGAATGTACCAGTTGGGCGCTTGGAGTCTACCTTTGCAGGCTTCCACGCGCTGTCGTCGAAGTCAAGCTTGTTCCAATTTGCGTCGTAGAGTCGAGCATCGAAGTGCTCACCCGAGCGAAGCTGGTTATATGTTATAGCCGATGTGGGCGAGCAGAGCCAACTGTCATTGGTGCAGAGCACACTCTTGCCGTTTACTTCAAGCGAAAGGATGAACTTGGGGTTGTCGCGCCAGGGAGCGAGATGATGCTCCCACGTGGTGCTGAAATATTCGTTATACCAGCCGTTGCCGCAGATTACGGCGAAGATATTTTCACCCTCACGAAGCTTGTCTGTTACATCATAGGTGTTGTACCACAGCGTTTTTCTGTAGTCAGAAACGGCCGCGGTGAAAAGGTCATCGCTCATTTTTTCGCCATTTAAGTAATAGTATGCGTATCCAAGCCCGCAGACGTGTACAATTGCCGTTTCGATAGGCTCGGTTATAGTAAAGCGCTTACGAAACATGGGCGCGTCACCCGGCGTTGTGGGATTGAATTTTGTGGGTGCTTTTATGAAGTTTATTTTCCAAAAGGGGTTGTTCATGCGGCTCCTCCGTTCAGTTAAACATAGTTTCTACAAGGGACACGGCAAAAAGCCAGTGCATATCTCTTATAGGATGGTTGAGATAGTTTGCGAGAAGACTTGTTATATCAACACCGTTCTCATACATCTTAATCCATTTTTCATAGCAGTCACATACGACAACGCCACATGTTTTCGCGGCATCACGCGCTGCCTGCATATATTTCCCAAACACGCCACCTTCAAAATTTTTTACAAGGTCGTCTGCAAATTTGCGCAGCGCATCGCCTTCAATCTGTGTATGCACGCGTGTGCAAATGGGCTGGGGAGTCATAAGGATAACCTCACTGCCTGCCGCCTGAAGCTTTTTGATAATGGCAACGAGCGCATCACTGTATTTCTGAAGCCCTGCTTCTCCCTCGCAGCAGTCGTTAAGACCGAAACAAACGACGGTTAAGTCGGGGTTAAAGGGCAGAAGGTCACGGTCCATTCGCTGTAGTGCATTTGGAGCGTTATCGCCCGATATGCCTGCATTTATAATGTTAATCTGCGCCTCGGGATAAAGAGTGGTGAGTATTTTGCGCACCTTTGTCACGTATCCGTTTTCTGTGTCGAAAACCACGTCAAAAGCATCCCCGTTTGGCTTTGTGGGGTGAACCTCGAAGCAGCCGTTTGTTACGCTGTCGCCAAGGAAACCCACGGTTACGGGCCGTTTGTGATATGCGTCTGAATTTTTCTCTTTAAGCAGGGAAACGACTTTCATTGCCATAATTGTTGCGCTCCTTTTTGGTTATGACTTGACTTACTTAAGCTATAAATTTATCTTTAAATCACAATATATAGCTGCAGTATACACCTATCTCCGAATTATAGTATACATTTATAGTATATACTTATCTCTGAAAAATTCAAGACATAAATCAACGGTTTTAATGGACAAATCAACTGCTCAACGGACGGGGTGGTGAGTGGTACTCATATAAGAAAAATTGTGGGAGAACACGAAAATATTGGTCAACAATTTATTGTATTTGGCGCTCCTACAATGTATAATCAACGCAGAAAGCGGGGGTAGCTGCAGAAATGTGAAAATCTAAAAATTTTCTGAATAAAGCACTTGAGATAGAGGAATGTGTGCTTTTGATATTTTTCTCCTGATGGCAAGATTGTGATAAAAGCGAGCAAGATAAGTTCTTGACAATTTGCTGTATTTTGTATACAATAAAATTAGGTAAAGGCGCGATTTTTGTTTCATATGGATATTTTTTAGCACAAAGGTTCCATTTTCCCAATGCCTTTGCTGGTATACAATCAAACTAAATGAAAGGCAAGATTTTTTCTTTTAAGAAAAATCTGACGGTGAACAGCAATGAAAGAGGTAAGAGTTGCCATAGTTGGCTTTGGCGGAATTGCCAGGACGCACTATAAAGGTTATAAACAACTTATCGAGGACGGCGTTCCGGTAAAACTCGTTGCGGTATGTGATGTGGATCCGGCAAGATTCGTGTCCGCGGTCAGCATAAATCTTTCAGATGACAAAAACGCGCTCACTGATGACATACATAAGTATACGAGTGCCGATGAGCTTCTTGCAAACGAAGAGTTTGATATGGTGGATATCTGTCTGCCTACATATCTTCATAAGGAATATGCGATAAAGTTTATGCGTGCGGGCAAGCACGTGCTGTCGGAAAAGCCCATGGCGCTTTCCTCTGATGACTGTAAGGAAATGATAGAAGTTCACAACCAGACGGGAAATCGTTTTATGGTGGCACAGTGTATACGATTCTGGCCGGCATATTCATATATTAAGGAGTGCATTGACAAGGGCACTTTCGGCAAAATAAGACATGTTTTTATGGAGAGAATAAGCGCGCAGCCGAAATGGAGCTTTGAAAATTGGTACGAGGACACAAACAAAAGCGGTGGTTGTATCCTCGACTTACATCTGCACGATGTGGACGTTGTGAGATATCTTCTTGGTGATCCCAAGGCGGTAAGCGCCACAACGCAGGATACACACGTTAAATGGACTGTGGTTAACACGAGAATGCTTTACGATGATGTAATGGTTTCGATTATGGGTTCGTGGGGAGAGAGTGCCACATCGAAGTTCAAAATGGGCTACAGAGTGCGTTTTGAGAAAGCGAGCATCGTATTTGAAGCCGGCGTGGCAACGGTATATCCCGATGAGGGAGAGCCGTATGCACTTGAGCTGCCGAAGGCTGACGGATATGTCGAGGAGCTTCGTTATATGATCGGGCTTATACTTAATCCTGAAAAGGAAAACGACGTTTGTACGCCCGAGAGCACCTGCGTGAGCGTAAAAGCTATCGAGAAGCTTCGCGAGAGTGCGGCACTCGACGGTGCAAATATTGAAATGTGAGGAGAAATACTATGAACAACAAAATTGGTGTACTCATTGGACTGAGCAAGAAATTTGAAATCGCTGACAAAATAAAGCAGGCTGCCGATATGGGCTTTGAGTCCTGCCAGCTCTGCGTTTGGGATATGAGTCTTTATAATGATGAAATGGCAGAGAAGGTAAATGCAGCTATCGCGGCAAATCCCGGCTTTGAGATTTCGCTTCTCTGGGCAGGTTGGGATGGACCAAAGGAGTGGAACTTTACATACGGTCCGTCAACGCTTGGTATTGTCCCGCCGGCATACAGGGATTCGCGTGTTAATCAGCTGCTTTTGGCGTCTGATTTTGCAGAAAAAATCGGCGTTAAGAATATCGCAACTCACGTTGGCTTTATTCCCGAAAATCCCGACAACACCGATTTCTGGGGAACTGTTGCGGCACTTCGCAAGATCTGTAAGTATTATGCTGAAAAGGGACAGAATTTCCTCTTTGAAACCGGTCAGGAAACTCCCGTAACTATGCTTCGTACTATTCAGGCTATAGAGCTTGACAATCTCGGTATCAACTTCGATACCGCGAATCTTATTCTCTACGGAAAGGCAAACACCCTTGACGCGCTTGATGTATACGGAAGCTACGTTATGAACACTCACATCAAGGACGGATTCTATCCTACCGACGGTATGAAGCTCGGCAAGGAAGTACGTGCGGGCGACGGCAAGGCTAATCTTCCTGCAGTCATCAAGAGATTTAAGGAGCTCGGTTACACCGGTCCGTTTACCATTGAACGTGAGATCAAGGATGATGACGAGCAGCTTATCAAGGATATTGCCGCTACAAGAGATCTTCTCAAAAAGTGGATGGCAGAGGCGGATGCTGAATAATCATTATATCCCTCGGGCTTGCCCGGGGGATGTTTTTTTGTATCTTTGATTTGACGCAATGCATACTGTAGGGGCGTGGCAGATTAGCCTTGCTAACCTGGAGCGTCAGGTGGTGAACATTGTCGGCAGTACAAAATATGCGCTTGCCTTGACAAAAGTGTGCCTATAATATATAATGTATGTATAAACTGAAACGGCGAGAGGGCGAATATGCTTGAAAATATAAAACACCCGTCAGATGTGCGTGCGCTTGACGATAGGGAAATACAGGAGCTTTGCAGCGAGATACGGGAAACCATAATAAAAACCGTTGCAGACAGGGGCGGTCATCTCGCTTCAAACCTTGGTATGGTTGAGGCTACTATTGCGCTTCACCGTGTGTACGACTGTCCAAGCGACAGCATAGTTTTCGACGTCGGACACCAGTGCTACACTCACAAGCTTCTCACTGGACGCTATGAAAACTTCCATACGCTTCGCACCTTTGGGGGCATATCTGGTTTTGTGAACCGTGGAGAAAGCGAGTTTGATGTTTTATCTGAGGGGCATTCGGGCGCGTCTATCTCGGCGGCACTCGGAATTGCCACCGCGAACAAGCTTGAGGGAAACGGAAGATGTACTGTTGCTGTCATTGGCGACGGCTCGCTCACTAACGGAATGGTTTACGAGGCACTCAATAACTGCGCCAGCAAGGAGCTTGACCTGGTTATTCTCATAAACGACAATCAGATGTCAATTTCAAGTAACGTAGGGGGACTTCACGAGTACCTCTCGCGCATACGCACAAGTAACGGATATTTTACATTCAAACGAAAGTTTGAGCTTTTTCTCTCCGCAATACCGCTTATAGGTAAGCCGCTTGCAAAGTTTTCCAAAACAATAAAGGATACTATCAAACGTGTGTTTATAAAAGATACGTTTTTCGAGGACCTAGGGCTTGTATATCTCGGTCCGGTCGACGGTCATAACGTTAAAAAGCTCACGCGCGTGCTGGGGGAAGCGAAGGGAAAGCACCGTTGCTGCGTGGTTCATATGACCACCACGAAGGGTAAGGGTTACGTGTACGCCGAAAACGAGCCGGGTAAATACCATGGTGTCGGTGGCTTTGATGCTGAGCTTGGTGCCGGAGACGGGGGGGCGGAAAGTTTTTCCACACGAGTGGGAGATATTCTGTGCTCTCTTGCGGCAAAGGACGAAAAAATATGCGCTATTACCGCGGCGATGTGTGACGGAACGGGACTTGGCAGATTTAAGCAGGAGTTCGGCGAGCGCCTTTTCGATGTAGGAATTGCCGAGGAACACGCTATTACGTTTGCCGGCGGACTTGCAGTACGTGGAATGAAGCCGTGCGTGGCATTGTATTCCACGTTTTCACAGCGCGTGTACGATCAGATGCTGCACGACATCTCTCTGCAGAAACTGCCGCTTGTACTCTGTATAGACCGCGCGGGGATTGTCGCCGGTGACGGTGTGACGCATCAGGGCATATTCGACTACGCTATGTTTTCATCGATTCCCGGAGTCAATATATACTCGCCCGAAACATACGACGAGCTTGAGAGGATAATTCCTGCGGCGTTTGAGAAAAATGAACTTGCCGTTATTCGTTATCCAAAGGGCAGTGAACACGAAAACGCTGTTAAGCTCCCGATGCGCGAGGGGGACGGCTTTACGTACAGCGGCGAGGACGGTGCGGATATCGTAATCGTAACATACGGCAGAATTACGGACGAGGCTATGCGCGCGGCAGAGGCTCTGTTGGTGAAGCTTTCGGTGCGTGTGGTCAAGCTTGTGCGTATCTATCCCATTGCTGCGGACGAACTAATTGAGCTTTCAAAGGGGGCTAGGGTGATTTACGTCTTTGAAGAGGGAATACGAAGCGGCGGTGTTGGTGAAAAGCTTGCGACGGCGTATGCGGCGAGCGGCTCATCGGCTAAAGTTATCATTCGCGCGATAGAAGGTTATCTGCCACATGGCGACGTGGAAACGCTTTCACATGAGTGTGGACTTACTGCCGAAGGCGCGGTTTCGGACATTTTGGCGGCACTTAGCAGGTAAAACAGTCTAAAATCAAACTTTTTTCAAAAAAGGGTTGCATTTTATAAAAAGTTGTGATATACTGTTAATGTAAGATTAAGTATAAAGGAGAGTGGGTTGACAAAACCCACTCTTAATTTATGCCCGACAAGATAAA
>JAZNLM010000006.1:0-19889 GCA_045579105.1 Candidatus Flemingiibacterium sp. | reverse complement strand
GCAGGTCGGCTTTCGGGAATGTACGTGCCGCTGTTTTACGGCTTTCACGGAGCCAAGATAAAGGGGCAGATAAAGCGTCTTCTCTACCGAGCCTGACGAACAATTCGGATATATCAACGAAAGGAAAAAATAAATGGAAATAGCTATTATTGCAGATGACAAAAAGAAAGAATTGATGACTCAGTTTTGCATAGCGTATTGCGGCATACTGTGCAAGCACAATCTGTGCGCAACAGGCATTACGGGAAAATATATATCCGAAGCGACCGGACTTAATATCGAACGACTCCTCGCAGGCTCTCAGGGTGGTATCCAGCAGGTAACCTCGCGTCTTGCGTATAACGAGATAGATTTACTTATATACTTCCGCGATACGAGCAAGGATATGGGACCAAGCGAGGAAGAGCAGAACCTTCTGCGTATGTGCGACGTGTACAATGTACCTGTTGCCACGAATATCGCAACGGCAGAAGTGCTCGTATGCGCGCTCGACAGCGGAGGTCTTGATTGGCGTGAAATAGTAAACCCCAAGTCAGACTATAATCGTAGAATAAACTAAAAATAAAATGCACCGCCGTATGCGGTGCATTTTTGTATCTGTGGAGCTTTGCTCCACTATTTTATTTTTTCAAATATTCGTCAATCGCCTTTGCCGCAACTTTTCCTGCTCCCATTGCGGAAATTACCGTTGCCGCGCCCGTAACGGCATCACCGCCGGCGAAAACGCCGTTTTTAGTGGTTGCGCCGGTTGCTTCGTCAACGACGATACCACCGCGGCGGTTAATGTCAAGTCCGTCGGTTGTCGATTTGATAAGAGGATTTGGGGAAGTGCCTATCGACATTACCACCGTGTCAACATCGAGCGTGAATTCACTGCCTTCAATCGGCATCGGTACACGTCGGCCACGCTCGTCAGGCTCGCCAAGCTCCATTTTGATGCAGCGCATACCCGTGACAGTGCCATTTTTCGGGTCACGTCTGTCAGCTTCGTTGCGGTAGCCCAGTATCTCTACGGGAGATGTCAAAGTCATAAATTCTATGCCTTCTTCTATGGCGTGAGCAACTTCTTCACGGCGCGCGGGAAGCTCGTTCATCGAGCGGCGGTATACAACGTATACCTTATCCGCGCCAAGACGGAGCGCGGTCCTCGCCGCATCCATTGCCACATTTCCACCGCCGACAACGGCGACTGTACCGCCTTTTGCGATAGGCGTTTTTGCATCGGGACGGTACGCCTTCATAAGATTGCTTCTCGTAAGATACTCATTTGCCGAATAAACGCCGCAAAGGCTCTCGCCAGGGATATTCATAAAGCTCGGAAGTCCTGCGCCCGAGCCGATAAATACCGCCTCATAACCCATATCGAAGAGCTCGTCGACGGTTAGCGTTTTGCCGATTACAACGTTTGTCTGAATGTCAACACCGAGAGTCTTTAAGTTTTCAACCTCTCGCTTCACAATCGCTTTGGGAAGTCGGAATTCTGGAATACCGTAAACAAGCACGCCACCTGCTGTGTGAAGCGCCTCGAAAATTGTTACTGCGTAGCCCATTTTCGCCAAATCGCCCGCGCATGTAAGTCCGGACGGACCTGCGCCGATAATAGCCACTTTGTGCCCGTTAAATACGGGCTTTTCTATATTATTTTTCGCGTTTTTATTGTGTAAGTCCGCCACAAAACGCTCGAGATTTCCAATGCCGACCGGCTCGCCCTTCGCTCCTCGTACGCACTTTGCTTCGCACTGCATCTCCTGCGGACAAACACGTCCGCAAACAGCCGGAAGCGATGATGATGCGGAGATAGTCTGATACGCGCCCTCGAAGTCGAGCGTCTTTATTTTGTTGATAAAATCCGGGATTTGTATGTTGACGGGACAACCCGACACGCACGGCATTGCTTTACAGTTAAGACAGCGCGCCGCTTCGGTGAGTGCGCTCGCTTCATCGTAACCGAGCGCGACCTCGTGGAAATTATGAATACGCTCCTCGGGGGACTGTGTTGGCATGGGCGTCTTTTGATTTATAGTGGAAGCCATAATAATCTCCAATCAGTTTTTAAACAAATTGCAGGTGTCTTCATAAGAGTGGCGCTCGAAGTCACGGAAAGCGCCGCCGCGCTCCATTGCGGAATTAAAATCCACCTCGTAGCCGTCGAAATCAGGGCCGTCAACGCACGCGAACTTAGTCTTGCCGCCAACGGTAAGCCGACAGCCGCCGCACATACCTGTGCCGTCTATCATTATCGGGTTCATCGACACAACGCAAGGAATACCTGTTGGACGTGTCGCTTCCACGACAAATTTCATCATAACGAGAGGGCCGATAGCGATGACCTTATCAAAGCGTTCGCCGCGCTCAAACATATCCACAAGCGGTACGCAGACATTGCCCGCGCCACCGTATGAGCCGTCGTCTGTCATAAGAATGAGTTTATCTGAAACCTCGGAGAACTCTTTTTCAAGTATAACAAGCTCTTTTGAGCGAAAACCGATTACAGTAGTTACCTCACAGCCCATTTCGTGGAGCGCTTTCGCTATCGGAAGCGCTATAGCAGAGCCGACACCGCCGCCCACCACGCAGACCTTTTTTAGTCCTTCAAGCTCTGTTGCCTTACCAAGAGGGCCCACGAAATCGGGCAGATAATCGCCGATTTCTTTGCGGTTCAGCGCAAGAGTAGTTGCTCCGACAATCTGAAATATCACCGTAACCGTGCCCGCTTCGCGGTCGTAGCCTGCTACGGTCAGCGGAATACGCTCGCCGTCCTCGTCAGTGCGAAGTATTATAAACTGTCCTGGAAGAGCCTTCTTTGCAACCAACGGTGCTTCGACACTTATCATAGTGACAGTATTATTTAGGCTTCTCTTGTCGACTATTCTGTACATCAAAATCTCCTTAACAAGTCGGTACTTTACTGAATATTATATCACACTAAAATACTAAGTTCAATAGCACATCTGCATAAAGCACGCAAAATTTTCATAAAAAACTCTGCCAATATGCGAAATCATGCATTTTTTCACCTGTATTTGCCAATATCCGCGAGAAATCGCAATTTTCGTCTATATTTTACATACACAAAACGACACGCTGGCTGGAAAAAATTGGGTATAATTATGACAAAACCAAAATTAAGGACGGTAAAAAATATGGCACTTCAAAAAATACTACGTGGCGGACTTGCGAAGATATTCTCACAAAGCAAGGCGGACGAGAGTGAAAACAGCACGGACATCGCGCAGATAGACGCAGTACATATACGGAAAGGTGTTGGCACGGCGGTACTGTCATTTGTACTTGGCTCGTCGGGCGCGATTTTCTCAAGCTATCCGTTTGGAATAGCTTTTCTTTCGGCAACGGATAAGTTTGTGTCGTACAGCTATCTCGGACTAATAGCCTCGTCGCTGATGAGTCGGGGATATTCACTACCGAGTGCGGTAGTCTATACGGTCATCGTTATGCTTCGGTACGCGCTCGGACGCCTGAATGCACAGACCGATACAGGTACAGCAAAAAAGACACGGCTTCGGGCGCGCTTTGACGGCGTGCTTAAATCTGCTAAGGACGGCGGTTCATTCGGAGAAGCGCTAATCCTTCGAGTGGCGGTATCGGCATTTGCCGCGCTTGTTTTCGGACTGTACAGACTTATCGCGGGCGGTTTTTTGTACTATGACCTATTCGGACTTCTCGCGGGATTTCTGATATGCCCGTTTTTAACGCTCGTTTTCTACCCGATGTTCACTCATGATGGGCGTTTTACACGCTTTGCCGAGTTTTCAGCGGCGGCACTTATGTTTGTTACGGTGTATTCGCTTCGCGGCGCGATGCTGCTTGGCTTTTCGCTTTCTTTCGTATGCGCGCTGTTTGTAACGCTCTGGGCGGCTTCTCAGGTGGGTGCACTTCGAGGCTGTGCCGTGGGACTTTTTGCGGGACTTGCGTGCGGCGGTGTTGGTGCAGATTTGGCGAACGGAGCGGCATATTCAATTGGCGCGGCGCCCTGCATTATGGCATCCGTCGGACTTGTTGCAGGCGCTCTGTGGCGGTTGTCGCGCACGGCAGCTGTGATGTCCGCGAGTGTTATCGGCATAACGCTCGGGCTTACTGTGGACGGATACGCCGTGCTGCCGCGACTCCTTCCCGATATAGTATCCGCGGCGACTTTATTTATTCCTTGCTCGTATTTTGGTGTTTTGCCGCGAATTCCCGTGTTCGTACAGCCTGACGAAAATAGGAGTATTGAGGATATGATGATAACTAAAAAGAAACAGACGGACACCGCAGAACGTATGAGTTCGCTCTCGGAAGCGTTTTCGCACCTTTCCGACACGTTGTATGCGTTGTCTGACCGTATGCGCCGCCCTGGCGTTGCGGATTTAAAGCAGGTGTCGGATAAGGTGTTCGACTCGTTTTGCGCGAAATGTTCAATGGCACGGCACTGCCTTGAAAGAGAGCTTGTCACAACGCTTGACGCGCACAGTAAGCTCACCGCGGCGCTTTATAAAAACGGTCGAGTGAGCATAGAAGACGTTCCGTCATTTTTGCGTGAAAGATGCTTCAATATTACGGCCGTTATCGACGAACTTAACCGCTCTGCAGCGAAGCTTATTGAAAAGCTTTATAAAAACGATAAAACGGAAGCGTTTGCGCTCGACTATGAGGCGATGTCCAAGCTCCTTGCCGAGCAGATAAACGCAAATGATGAGGCTTACAAGGTGGACGCACAGATGACCGCCGCGCTCAAGCGCTCGCTTAAATATATGAACGTTGACGCGCCGCACGTCATCTGTTACGGCTCGCGCAAAAAGCAGATATTCATTGGCGGACTTGACCTTGGCCGTATGCGTATCGGCGGCGACGAGATACGCCGTTCTATTGAAAACACAGTCGGTACGCGCCTTGAAGCACCCAGATTTACCATTGACGAGGACGACGTTACGATGACACTTACGTCCTGCCGACGTTTTGCCGTTGAAACGGCAAAAGCGACCAATATCAAGGCTTCGGAGAACGCGAACGGTGACACTGCGACGACGTTTGAAAGCCGTGAGGATTACTACTATTCGCTCATCTGTGACGGCATGGGAAGCGGCAGAGAAGCCGCGATAACTTCAAAGCTTTGCTCCGTTTTCATCGAGCGTATGCTCGGGGGCGGTAACGGTATCGCGCTGACGCTTGAAATGCTCAACGGCTTTATAAGAACGCGCGGAATTGAGTGCTCTGCGACGGTTGACCTTGCTGAGATAGACCTTGTTACAGGCGAGGCGTGCTTTATAAAGAGCGGCGCGGCGCCGTCGTTTATACTTCGAAGCGGAAATCTTTACAAGCTCGAATCGAAAACGGTTCCGATAGGCATAATGCGTGAGCTTGACGCGGAGCAGATAAAGTTTGACCTTGCTGCCGGGGATGTTATAATTATGCTTAGCGACGGTATCGCGCAGTCGCTTGAGGACGGCATCTGGCTTGCCAATCTGCTCACCTACGAATGGGAAGACGACCTTAACATAATGGCGGAAAAGATACTCGACAACGCTGTTTTCGCCAACAACAGAAGCGACGATATGACGGTGTCCATTGTGCGTGTGACGGAATCTGAAGAATAAAACAATTACAGAAACAAAACACGTTTTCCCTTCTTTTCAGCATACGCACAAAGCTTTGCGGCATTCCCATACGGATTGGCGGCGTACGCAATAATACAGTCACATAGGTCGACCATATAGTGATTGCGTTTTACTATGGCAAACCGTGGCATTACGTGCGTCATTTCTTCGGGAAAGAAAGAGGGTATATCT
The DNA here is from genome assembly GCA_045579105.1 of Candidatus Flemingiibacterium sp. Taxonomy (GTDB): domain Bacteria; phylum Bacillota; class Clostridia; order Oscillospirales; family CAG-272; genus Flemingiibacterium. The sequence goes on along the minus strand of JAZNLM010000006.1, from coordinate 14,103 downwards.
TCAGGCGCTTTATCCGGTGAAGTCAAAACCACTGCGAAGCGAATGTAAGGATAGGCGCGTTTGAGGTGCTTCAATGCTTTGTGAACGAGGCTGTCAAACTTCCCGTTGTGCCCCACATAAAAATCATCAGCGCCGTTTTTGATAAGGTCTTCAATGGCGGAATACAGATGCGGATAAACCGAATCGGGTGTATCGCGATTGCCGATAAAAGTTACTTTCATAAAACATTCCCCCAAAATATGATTTAATAGTTGTGGACTCATACTAGTCCCATTATATCACAAATTCAATATAAAATAAAGTATCCGAACCGATTTTAGTCCAATTTTTGGAGGATATTTTATGAGTGAACAGAAAATAAAGCAAGATGAAATAAAAATTGGCGCTAATATACGCCAAGTAAGGCTTGCGCGCGGCATCGGACAGACACAACTTGTATGTATGCTTCAGCTTGCGGGCGAGGAAATGACTCGCGAAACGCTTGTGAAAATAGAGCGCGGAATTCAGCATATTCGTGCCACACAGCTCCGTGCAATCCGTGATGCGCTCGAAACAACGTATGACGAGCTGCTAAAATAGTCTGCGGCTTGACAACCCCTTTCCTATTTGGTATAATTACAGTACCAAATCCGAAAGGGGTTTACTTATGGCAAGTAAAAAGAAAACCCTCGCACTTGAGTTCTGCGAGAGGCTTGAAAAGATATATCCAGAGGCTGTGTGCGCACTCGAATACGGCGGCGAGCCATGGCGACTGCTCATAATGGGCAGACTGTCCGCACAGTGCACTGACGCGCGAGTTAATGTAGTTTGCCGCGAGCTTTTTGAGCGTTATCCTACGGCGCAGGCAGTTGCGGCGGCAGAGCTTCGCGAGCTTGAGGAAATCGTTCGCCCGTGTGGACTTTATAAGACGAAGGCTAAAAACATAAAAGAGGCGTGTGCTATGCTCTGCGACGAGTACTCCGGCGTTTTGCCCGACACTATGGATGAGCTGCTGAGATTCCCCGGAGTCGGGCGCAAAATCGCGAACCTGCTTCTTGGTGACATCTTCAAAAAACCCGCGATTGTTACGGACACACATTGTATCCGAATTTGCGGACGCGTGGGGTTATACAGCGAAAGCTTAAAAGACCCCGTGAAAATAGAGCGTATACTCGTACCGCTCATCCCACCCGAAAAGCAGTCGGATTTCTGCCACCGAATCGTGACCTTCGGGCGCGATACGTGCATGGCACGCTCCCCGAAATGCGGGGAATGCCCCATTGCTGATATATGCAAACATAATGGGGCACCGCAATAAAGAAGTTTGCGCGGGGAGCGTGAACAGTTAGTGGTTGAAGCGTCCTGCAACAAAATAAAAGCACTTATGATAAACGATTTTGTTCGCTATCATAAGTGCTTTTTTTTAAAATCCAACCCTCTCTACGTGAGTTACTATACCGCTTGACGTATCAAGCGTGTAAATCACAGCCTGCGCTTCTATCGGTCCCTCGGCAAGCTCAAACTTGACCGGTAATTTTTTTCGGAGCTTCTCGATTATAATGTCAGCGCGCACACCGAGTACACCGTCGTTCGGGCCGGTCATACCGAGGTCGGTGACATAGCCGCTGCCGTTCGGCAAAATCATCGTATCCGCCGTGGGAACGTGAGTGTGTGTGCCGAAAATTATGTTTATTTTGCCATCAAAGTAGCGTCCGAGCGCGATTTTTTCGCTGGTCGCCTCGGCGTGAATATCGAGAACGGCGAAATCATATCTACCAGCCTCGCGTTCAAGTATTCGCTCGACTGTACCGAACGGGCAGGCAAGCGATTCAAGGTATATCGTTCCGAGCACGTTTATAACAAGCACACGCCAACCGTCTATATTGGCGATAGTATAGCCGCTGCCGGGCGTGCCGTACGGGTAATTCGCCGGACGGATGATAGCGTCCGAGCTGTCGAGATATGCGCGTATATCGCGCTTTCTGAAGCTATGGTTGCCGCCCGTTAAGACGTCACACCCCGATGCTAAGAGCTTACGTGCGCTCTGCGTGTCAACTCCGTTGCCCACGGCGGAATTTTCGGCGTTGCAAACGACCATATTTATGCCGTTTTTCTTACGAAAATCCCAAAGCCGTTCACTCACATATGTTACCGCATCGGGACCAACAACGTCACCGATTGCGAGAATTTTAAAATTGTTCATTGTGCCTCCGAATATTGTTGTGGCGATGGCAGATTGGGCTTGCCAACTGCGACTGCCTGCGAGCGAAACACTGTTCACCCCTATTTTTTGATTTTATCCCAATACGCCTTTGCTGCCTGCTCGGTCTTATTATCACCGAATTTGTAAAAACGTTCATTTTTCAAGTCATCGGGCAAGTACTGCTGTGCCACCCAATGCTCGGGATAGTCGTGCGGATATTTGTAGCCCTTGAAAAGCGGACTCTTTAAGTGCTCGGGCACATTCTGTCCCTTGCCGTTTGCGATAGCCTCGCCGGCTTTGGCAAGTGCCGTATAAGCACTGTTCGACTTCGGTGCAGTAGCCAGCATTACAGCAGCATTCGCAAGCGGTATACGTGCCTCGGGAAGTCCAAGCTCTCTCGCGCTCTCTACAGCAGCACGGGTATAAACCGCCGCCATTGGGTACGCAAGCCCGATATCCTCGTTGGCGATAACTTGAAGTCTGCGGCAGGCGGAAATAAGGTCGCCACCCTCAAGTAATTTCGCAAGGTAAAACACTGCTGCGTCCGCGTCTGAACCGCGTATCGACTTCTGCAGACACGAAAGCAAGTCGTAGTGTACGTCACCGGCTTTGTCAAATGAGCCGAGCACCTTTGGCGTGAAGCCGTTTATAAGCTCCACGGTAATAACACCGTCGCCCGATGTCGCGAGATAAAACGCGTTTTCTAATAGTCCAAGGCTACGGCGTACATCACCTGCGCCCGCGCCCGAAAGTGCGGCAAGTGCGCCTTCGCCAAAGCTTACATTTGCGCTCTCGTCGGTATTGAGCGTGTCAAGCGCCTTAGTAAGTGCGCGGGATATTTCCTCGCCCGTAACTGCCTTGAACTCAAACACGGCAGACCGGGAAATTATAGCGTTGTAAACATAAAAATACGGATTTTCCGTGGTCGAGGCGATAAGCGTTATACGTCCGTCCTCGATATATTCGAGCAGGGACTGCTGCTGCTTTTTGTTGAAGTACTGTATCTCGTCGAGATAGAGCAATATCCCCGAGCCGCCGTATATCGTACCTGTTTCCTCGATAACTTCTTTGACATCGGCAAGGCTCGCCGTTGTGGCGTTAAGACGTCGAAGTGTCATACCCGAGGCGTTTGCAATTATATTAGCCGCAGTGGTCTTGCCCGTTCCGGGCGGGCCGAAGAATATCATATTCGTGATATGCCCCGACTCCACCATACGTCGGAGCACACCGTTTTTTCCGATAAGATGCTCCTGTCCAACCATTGAGTCAAAGCTAACGGGGCGCACCTTGTCGGCAAGCGGTCGTGCCATATTGTTTCCTCTTTCTAAAAGTTATTCTGTAGTCTTTGCGCGCTGTGCACTTGCGGCGGCAACAGCGGCTTCGAGAAGCGCCATATCCTCGCAAAGATTTGCTATTTTAAAGCGAAGGTCGCCGTGCTGCCGTATCTCATCTCCGTTTTTGAAGAAGTCACCCGGTCCGCGCTCGCCAAGGTCAAACTCGGCTATCTTGAAGCCGTCGTACGTGCTCTTCATCACTTCAAGACGTTGTCTTGCGGTGCTACCCTCTTTAGTGTCAGACACGAGTATGCAATACGATTTCGCCGAACCGCGTCCAACGCGTCCGCGAAGCTGATGAAGCTGTGACAGACCGAAACGCTCCGCGTTTTCCACAATCATAAGCGTGGCGTTCGGAACATTCACGCCGACTTCTATAACGGTAGTTGACACGAGTACGTTAAGTTCACCCGAAACGAAACGGCTCATCACCGCTTCTTTGTCGGCAGGCTTCATTTTTCCGTGAACACAGCCGATGTTCAGTTCAGGTAAATCTTCGGCAAGCTTCTGTGCCCACGTTGTCGCCGCTTTGGGCGTGTTTTTCGGGCGCATAATTTCCTCGATATCGTAACCGAAGTCGAAAAGACGAATATCCTCTTGCGTGACCTCGCCAAGCTCGGCTTCCTCAACGGAAGGACACACGACGTATGTTTGGTGTCCCTCTGCCGTTTGCTTTAAAATAAAGCCGTTTAACCGTTCGCGGTAAGATTCGTTCACCGTAAAGGTCTGCACTCGCTGACGTCCCGGCGGCATTTCGTTAAGTGCCGACATATTAAGGTCGCCCCAGAAGAACATTGCGAGTGTACGCGGAATGGGCGTTGCGCTCATTGTGAGCTGATGGCAAGTGTCCGTACCACCTTTCTGGAGTAACGCCTCACGTTGGCCGACACCGAAACGGTGCTGTTCGTCGCAGATGACAAGTCCGAGCTTTGCAAACTCCACGCCATCACTGATAAGGGCGTGCGTTCCGATAAGTACGCCAACCGTGCCGTCGGCTAGCTCTGACAATATCTCGCGACGCGCCTTGCCTTTGACGGAGCCGGTAAGAAGTGTTGTTTTTATGTTAAGCCTGCCAAGAAGCCCCGACAGCTCGGTATAATGCTGATTTGCAAGTATTTCAGTCGGTGCCATTATAGCGCACTGGAAGCCGTTTCTAACAGCAATGTAAGCCGCCGCGGCCGCAACCACGGTCTTGCCGCTTCCAACGTCGCCCGAAACGAGTCGCCGCATAGGTACACCTGATGCAAGGTCGACGGAAATTTCCGATATAGCGCGTGTCTGCGCCCCCGTAAGTGTATAAGGAAGTGCCTGTGTGAGTGCTGTAATGTCGGTGTCCGACATCTTCGGTGCGGTCTGTTTTTTATCGCGTTTCTCGCCTGCTCCGTACGCAAAGCGGTAAAGTTCCTCGAAAACGAGTCGACGTTTTGCAATTTCAAGCGACTTGAAGTCTGGCGGATTGTGAATAAACCGAAGTGCCGTACCTATAGAGCAAAGTTGGTTTTCATCGCGGACAGTTTCGGGAAGTATATCGGGGATGTTGTCGCTAAGCTCCGAAAGCGCTGTGGAAACGAGCTTTGTGAGCATTTTGCTGTTCACGCCCGACGTTAAGGGATACACCGCGACGAGCGGTGGAAGCTCCCTGCCCTCGATTATTGATTCGACGGTGGGCGAGGAGAGTATGTTTTTGCCTCTTTCACGGGTGAGTTTTCCGAAAAAACGGTATTCGCCGCCTTTTACTATGGTGTCCTTGATATACGGCTGATTGAAAAAGGTTATCTCCGCGCTCCCCGACGCGTCAAACGCCCGAAGTTTTGAGATTGTCATACCGCGTCGTAGTGTCGCGTTATGAACGTCCGTCGCCGCCGTTAGTATAAACGATGCGGTTTCATTAGGTTCTGCACTCGCAAGCTCTTTAACGTTTCCGCGAAACTCATAGCCGCGCGGAAAATGGTACAAAAGCTCGCCGACGTTCGTAATTCCGAGCTTTTGTAGTGCCTTAGCGCGAGCCTCTCCGACACCCCGCATATACTGTATATTTGTGTCAAATGCAATCGGCATCGCAGAGTGCTCCTTTCTTTGTTGTGGGTGATACGCGGCTTTTTGAAATAGAAGCGTAGTTTTCAACTACAGCAAAAAGCTTTATATAACGCTTTGGCTAACAGAGTGTTTTGCTAAAATGTAATTCACGCTCTCGGTAAGCGGTAGATTTATATATTTTTGGCGTTGCATCGAGAAAGATGCAAGCGCTATTCTGCAGGGAGCGACGTCCTACCCAAACGATTATGCGCTTCATTCACCTATTCTAATAATTATCTCCTAGATGCAAAATACGTTCCTATGTGCTCTCCGTCGCTGATGCGGTAGAGGACCTCTGGGCTTTTGCCGTTAACAATAAGCATCGGGATGCCGGCATCTGTAACTATCTGCGCCGCCTTTATCTTGGTTATCATACCGCCCGTTCCGCGTTCACTTCCCGCGCCGCTGGCATAGGAGATAACGGTGTCGTCGATAACCTCAACGCGACTTATAAGCTTCGCATCGGGATTTTTTCTGGGATCGCTGTCGTAAAGCCCGTCGATATCCGACATGTTGATGAGCAGGTCCGCGCCGCAAACGAGTGCTACATATGCCGAAAGGGTATCGTTACCGCCGAATTTAAGCTCTTCCGTAGAAATCGGGTCGTTTTCGTTTACAATCGGCACGCATCCGAGCTTTAAAAGCTCGCGGAAGGTGTTCTGCGCATTTGTGCGACGTTCCGGATTGTCGATTATGTCTTTGGTCATAAGCATCTGCCCGACGGTGTAGCCGTATGTAGCAAAGAAATTTTCATAGACCTGCATAAGCTCTGCCTGACCGATAGCGGCAAGTGCCTGCTTTTCCTCAGTGCTCTCGGGGCGTCTGCCAAGGCCAAGTCTTGCGATGCCTGCCGCAACCGCGCCCGAGCTTACGAGAACTATCTCGTGTCCGGCGTTTTTAAAATCCGAAAGAATGCGAACAAGCAGCTCCATTCTGCGAAGGTCGAGCTTGCCCGTGTCGTGTGTAAGCGTATTTGAGCCTATCTTTACGACCATAAGTGTTTTTTTATCAAGTATTCCCATTGTTTTGTCCTTCTGTAAACTTATTTTGCCCTGAAGCACGACATTATCTCGTTTTCGATGTTCTTATCGGAAGAAGTCACACAGATGGTTACCATCTGATTGCCACGCTTCATAAAGAACATCGTCTGGTCAACACTGTATTGCCCATATGTGATTGTGTAAGCGATTCTCGTATATTTTTCGCCTGCTACACGCACAACCTCAGGTTTGTCGAACTGTGTCGTAATAGCGTTTTCGGAATTCATACGCGTCTTCAGTGAAGCGATGTAATCGCTGACGGTTAAGCTGTTATCAACCTTCTCCACCATAAGTATAACACTGTAATTCGTTTTGACATCCGTTGCAAGCATTTCGTAAACAGTGGTTCCTTCACCGCTTCCGAGCAGTTCCTCAATTTCCGCGCTTGTGGAAAGATACATATTTTCATTTGGCACAAATTCGAGTCCTAGCCAGTCGCTGGAATAACAGTTTTCGGTAAGTAAGCCGGGCACATATTCTCCCGTGGGCTTTTTTCCACAGGACACAGCACAGCACATAAATAGCATACAACAAGCAAGTAAAAGCGCAAAGTTTCTCATAAATCTTCTCCTTGAGTGTGCATTTTTCGAACACGAATAAACATTTTCAAAAAAAATTTGTCGGGGGACTTTCCAAAACGACAATTATGTATTATAATATATATTAAGACAATGTTTACCGCAGTTTCTATTATACACTGTACTAAAGTAAATTGCAATAGGTTTAGAAAAAATCTTACTATTTCGCCTTTTCCCCAAAATCAGAGAAAGCGGTGGATGATTTATGAATGAAAACACCCGTCTGCCCGAGCTTCTTGCTCCGGCAGGCTCACCCGAAGCACTCGATGCGGCTATAGCTGCCGGTGCAGATGCGGTATACTTCGGCGGCGGCGCGTTCAACGCGCGTATGAATGCCAAAAACTTCGTGGGCGGCACGCTCGCAGAAGCTATAGTAAAGTGCCGTCTTTACGGTGTAAAATCAAATATCACGCTCAACACACTTATACATGACCGTGAGATGCGCGACGTGCTTTCGTATGTGGAAGAGCTATACACTCTCGGCGCGGATGCACTTATTGTAGCTGACCTTGGAGCAGCAAGTCTAATAAAGCGTCATTTCCCCGATATCGAGCTTCATGCGTCAACGCAGGCACTCGCTCACAACACCGACGCAGCGAAAGTTCTCGCAAGTCTTGGATTTTCCCGAATGGTTGCGGCGCGTGAGTTGTCGCGCGACGCACTCGCGGAGCTTTGCGAAAATTCGCCGATTGAAACGGAGATGTTCATTCACGGCGCAATATGCGTGTCGCAGTCCGGCGGATGTCTTGCAAGTTCGCTAATCGGCGGGCGCAGCGGTAATCGAGGAGAGTGCGCGCAGCCGTGCAGACTCCCGTACAAATGCTCAAAAAGCTGCAAAGAAACTTACGCCTTGAGCCTCAAGGATATGTGTCTTGCAGAGCACATTCCCGAAATACTCGACCTTGGTGTGGCATCGCTGAAAATCGAGGGCAGAATGAAGACTCCCGACTATGTTTACGGAGTCACAAGCATATACCGCCGACTTCTCGACGAGCGCAGACGTGCCACAGCACAGGAACTTTCCGAGCTTCGCTCGCTGTTCTCGCGAAGTGGCTTTACTGACGGTTATTTCAAGGGAAAGCTTGGGCGTGAAATGCTCGGTGTACGAACCGATGCAGACAAGGCGGACACATCGCAGAAAACTGCCAAAAATGTCGATTATGCCGAGGGGTTAAAGACACGCCGCCGCAAGATAGATATGTCAGCAAGGATAAACGCGGACAAGCCTTGCGAATTAACAGTGAGCCTTGGCGAGCACAGCGTTACCGTAAACGGTGCGGTGCCCGATGCGGCGCAGAATTGTCCGCTTTCAAAGGAATCTGTACAGAAAAATCTCACGAAGCTGGGCAACTCGCCGTTTTCACTGGGTGAGTTAACAATAGAGCTTGACAACGGCCTTATAATGCCCGTATCCGCGCTTAACGCACTTCGCCGTGAGGCTGTAGACAAACTCATCAACGCATTGACCGCACCTAGGACGAGCACACTTCCGACAATGCTTGATGTACCTGAAAAAGCAGAAACAAAACGGTTCGTGAGTGCAAGATTTTTCGCGTATGAGCGCATACCTCAAAATGTCGGCGAGTGTGAGATGGTCTATCTGCCGCTTGAGAAATTTTGCCAAGGCATGGAAGACAAGGTGAACGGCGTGATAATTCCGCCGGTTGTGTTCGATGCGGAAATGCAAACGGTACGCGATATGCTGAAAACCGCTGTAAATTCGGGCGTAAAACACGCGCTCGTATCAAATCTCGGACATATCGAACTTGCAAAACAATTTGGTCTTACACTGCACGGTGATTTTCGCCTCAATGTGTTCAATAGTTACACTAAAGGTGTGCTCTATAGACTCGGTTTCGAGGATATCATAGCCTCGCCCGAGCTTACGCTTCCACAGCTTCGTGACCTCACTCTGCCGCCGATAATTTACGGTAGAGTGCCTCTTATGACGCTCGAAAAATGCGTTATCCGCGACCTTTATTCGTGCGAGGAATGTAAAAAACGCGAATTCTTTGAACTACGTGACAGAAAGGATGTGTCATTTCCGCTTTCACGAGCGTTTGAGCACAGAAACATTATGTACAACAGCGTTCCCGTCTTTATGGCGGACAAAAAGGACGAGCTTATAAAATACCGTATTGTCGGCGCACACTATATCTTTACAGATGAGTCGGCGGAATTTGCCGCGGCTATGCTTTCGAAAAACACTGTAATAGCGCCAATCGGCGGAATAAGGAGAATTTCAAAATGAACACAAACGTAAAAATCAAGCTTCTTCGCGAGGGAGTAACCCTTCCCGAATACGCAACGGACGGTTCTGCCGCAGTTGACCTTCGCTGTGCCGCAGAGGGTGATATTACCATAGCCCCGGGTGAGCGCAAGCTTATCCCGACTGGCATCGCGATAGCGCCCGAAACATCCGGCGTTGTGGCAATTCTTGCCGCAAGAAGCGGACTTTCTATAAAGCATGGCATCACCGCCACAAACGGTATCGGTGTTATCGATAGTGACTATCGCGGTGAGGTTTGCGTATCCCTCATAAACGTGTCCGACACACCCTATACTATTGCCGTTGGCGAGCGCGTGGCACAGCTTATGTTTATGCCCGTTTTCGCGGCAAATCTTATCGTTGCAGACGAGCTTGACTCGACCGAGCGTGGTACGGGCGGTTTTGGCTCGACGGGAAAGAACTAATCGGAGGTAGATATGGCAAAGCGTAAATTCTGGTTTAATCTCTTTTTGGTGCTTATCGGCATCGTGCTGGGCACGTTCGTCGGCGCCATCTGCAAGGATGTAAGCTTTCTGTCGTGGCTCAACTACGGACTAAACTTCGGGATGACCACACCGCTCACGCTTGACCTTAACGTGATAAATCTCACGTTTGCAATGAGCCTTGATTTAACCCTCTCTGTGATTATTTTTATCGTTCTCTCACTTATCGTCGGGAGGGCTATCACAAAATGACACCCGAATTTATTTTAGCCTCAAATTCGCCGCGGCGCCGGGAGCTTCTCGCTATGCTTGGCATGGAGTTTAAGGTAATAGTTTCCGACTGCGACGAGGACGGCGTTCACGCTGATACGCCCGGTGAGCTTGTACGCAAGCTTGCTCGACTGAAGGCAGAAGCGGTTGCAAAAACGCTTGACCGTTCGCGCGATTTTATAGTCATCGGCGCTGATACTGTTGTCGCAAGCGGAAAAGAAATACTCGGCAAACCGAAAAGCCAAGCCGATGCAAAGGCGGCTCTTCTTTCGCTGTCGGGCAAGAAGCACTCCGTATGGACGGGCATTGCGCTCGTCGGATGCGGCAAATGTATTGTGGATGCAGTCGAAACAAAGGTGGTTTTCGGCGACATGAGCGAGGCAGAGGCTGACTTTTATGTTGGCACAAAAGAGCCAATGGATAAGGCAGGCTCTTACGCGGTGCAAGGTATCGGCGGCTTTTTCGTGAAAGAGCTTCACGGCGATTACTATAACGTGGTAGGGCTTCCGATAGCGCGTCTGCGCGAGCTGATTGCAAGCGAGTTCGGACTATCCTCTTGCGAATATATCGGAAAGGTACAGAAGTAACTATGGCGGTTTATCTTGGCGTGGACTTCGGTACACGCGCTATCAAAATATACCAAAAGGGAAAAGGCATCGTGTTTCGCGAGCCTAACATCGCCGCAGTTGATGCAAACGGAAATGTTATAGCCATCGGCTCACAGGCATCACTGCTTCGTGCACGTGCCCCCGGCACGGTCACAATCCGCCGTCCGCTTATGAATGGTGAAATAACCGATTTCAACCTCACGGCGGAAATGCTTGAGCGCTGTCTTGAAACCGTTGCTCCGAAGCAGAAAAAACACTTGCTTGTAGCTGTCAGCTACACGCTCGGCGCAAAAAGCCGCGAAATACTAACAAAAGCGCTTGGCGATTGCCGTACGGGACGAATTATCCTCGTAGACTGCGCACTTGCGGCTCTTCAAAGTGTCGGTGCTTCCGAAGGAAGTGTCGAGGACGAATATTCCGGTGACATCGTTTGCGACATCGGAGCAGGCTTTATAGAAGCGGCGTATATCCGCCGAGGCGAGATACTGAGAGTTGAAACGAGTACGTTTGCGGGCGAAGCCGCAGATGCGGCAATAATGAACTACGCCGCGCGAAAATACGGTCTTGTTATATCTGCCGCTACGGCACGCGAAGCTAAGCACAAATTAACGCTTATTGGCGAAAACTCGCAGCAAGTAACTCTGTCAGGACTTAGCAGTCTGACGGGTATGCCAAAGAAAATAACGCTCACGCTGTCCGAGCTTGTTGGGGCGTGTGCACCACAGATACGAGCCGCAGCTGATACGGTTGCAAAGCTCCTGGACAATCTTCCTCAACACGGTACCGTGAAGTCAAGCGCAGACCGTATAATACTCATGGGCGGCGGTGCTATGCTTGAGGGCATTGACCGGTACATAAGCGCTCAAATCGGCAGAAATGTGAAAATAGCAAGCGAACCGCTCGACTGCGTGGCAAACGGACTCGGGCTTATGCTTGATGACTTCAAATAATTCACAAAATTCCCCAAAATACGACATAAATACGGAGGTCTTAAATGGTCTTCTCAAGCCTTGAGTTCCTGCTCTTATTTCTGAGCGTAACTCTGCTTATATATTTTTCTGTGCCGCTTCGTGCACGAAACGCAGTACTTCTCGCAGTAAGTCTTATTTTCTACGGCTGGGGTGAGCCTGTCTACGTTTTCCTTATGGTGTTCACCATAATAGTCGACTACGTGTGCGGTCTGTTCGTCGAGAAAAGCCGCGAAAAGGGTAATCCCCGCGGCGCGAAAGCGTGGCTTATATCCGCAATTATCATAAACCTCGCCATACTCGGCTTTTTCAAATATTATGATTTCTTCATCACAAATCTGCAACTTATCCCTATTTTAGGCTCGCTTAAAACACTCGGGCTTGAGCTTCCTATCGGTATTTCGTTTTACACCTTTCAAGCGCTATCCTATGTCATCGACGTTTACCGCCTTGACACTGCTGCCCAGAAGAATATTGCGTCCTTCGGCGCGTATGTAACGCTGTATCCGCAGCTTATTGCAGGCCCTATCGTCCGTTACAAGGACGTTGACGATCAGCTTACACAGCGAGAGCACAGTGTGCCGCTTTTCGCAGAAGGCACGCGCACGTTTATCGCGGGCATGTGCAAGAAGGTGCTTCTCGCAAATACCGCAGGTCAGCTCTGGGAATATTTCCGGGACGTTCCGACAGACGAACGTACAGTGCTCGGTGCGTGGCTCGGAATAATCTGCTATTCATTCCAGATATACTTTGACTTTTCGGGGTATTCCGATATGGCGATAGGCCTTGGCAAGATGATAGGCTTCCGCTTCATGGAGAACTTCAACTATCCTTACATTTCAAAGAGCATCACGGAATTCTGGCGTCGTTGGCACATTTCGCTTGGCGTATGGTTCCGAGACTACGTTTACATTCCGCTTGGCGGAAACCGTTGCTCGAAGCTAAAACAGCTTCGCAATATCTTTATTGTGTGGTTTTTAACGGGTTTTTGGCACGGCGCAAGCTGGAACTACATTCTGTGGGGACTTTACTATTTTGCCCTGCTTATGATAGAGAAGCTGTTCCTTTTAAAGTGGCTCGGTAAAGCGCCTGCCGTAATTTCGCGCGTTTACACGCTGTTCTTCGTGCTGTTCGGATGGCTTCTGTTTGTTTTCGAGGATTTGTCGGCGGGTATAGTACACCTTGGCAATATGTTTGGCGTCGGCACCACGGCGTTTGCAAGCGGACTTGATGTTTACAATCTCACGCGTAATCTCTTGTTCTTCGCAGTGCTCATTACCGCATGTACGCCGCTGCCGAGGAAGATTTACAGCAAGCTTGTGGAAAAGTCGGATGCAGTACGCGTAATTTTCGCAGTGATCGGTATCGCGGCAACGCTTGTTTGCCTTGCGTATCTCGTGGATTCATCGTATAATCCGTTCTTATATTTTAGATTCTGATTCGGAGGCGTAACAATGAACAAAAATAAAAAAATAAGCGCCGCCGACGTTATAAGCGTACTCGGTATCCTGCTCATTATTTACGGCTTTGCGCTGACGATGCTTATATCGCCAGATAAGACGTTTTCTGAAGAGGAAAACCGCGCCTTGCAAATTTTGCCCCGCTTTAGTGTAGAGTCACTGACAAGCGGTAAATTCACGAAGGATATTGCATCGTACTGCACCGACCAGATGCCGCTTAGAAACCTTTTCGTAGCTACAAAAGCCGTAGCGGAAACGGTCTTCACGAAGCGTGAAAACAACAGCGTTCTCCTCGGCAACGACGGGTACATTGTCGCAAAGACCGACTACACAAATTACACGGTAATGGACAAAAATATATCTGCGATAAACACTTTCGCAGCTTCGCCTGATTTTGACGTAACCGTTGCAATAGCAGGCCGCTCACAGGACGTGCTTCTTTCGTACATTCCGGAGATTTACCCTGCGCGAGAGATATCCGATGCGGCATTTGCACATCTTGGGTACAGCCTTTCTGCACAGCAGATTGACATCCTTACACCACTTCGTGAGCGTGCCGACGCGGGTGAGTACGTCTACTACCGTACCGACCATCATTGGACAACCCTCGGCGCGTATTACGCGTATGTAGAGATTGTATCCGCATACGGAATTGAGCCGTATCCCCTAGAATACTTCACTCGCGAAACGGTGAGCGAAGAATTTTACGGCACAACGTGGTCGAAAGCGGGTATGAAGTGGATAGCGCCTGACAGCATGGAATTCTTCCGCTTTGAGGGGGACGATAAATTCGTCTGCGAGATAGTAGATGACGGCGAGATAATCGAAGGCTTTTACGAGCGCTCGTATCTTGACAAAAAGGACAAGTACAGCGC
>JAZNLM010000005.1:0-38706 GCA_045579105.1 Candidatus Flemingiibacterium sp. | reverse complement strand
GCGGCACTCAAGAAGGTTGGAATGTGGGCGCGCGAGGATATGGAAGCTTTCTTTGGTGTGCAGGTGCATCTTGACCTTTGGGTAAAAGTTAAGGAGAATTGGCGCGACAACGCAAGCCTTCTCAATACCTTCGGCTTTAACGACGACTGATGCTTCACACCGTAAAAGGACTTGTGCTTCGCGAAACGCCCGTTGGCGACAATGCGAAATACATCAACGTATTAACGGCAGAACGCGGACGCATATCCGTACTCGTACGCGGCTCGGTACGGCTTCGTACAAGGCATACCGCCGCAACGCAGATATTTGCGTACAGTGAGCTTGTGGTTTATGAAAAAGGCGGCAAATACACGCTTAATGAGTCATCACTTATCGAGAGCTATTTCCATCTTTGCGACGACTTTGATAAAATGACGGTTGCGACGTATATTTTAAATGCCGTCGAATATGTTTCAAATGACGACCAACCCGACCCCGAAATGCTTCGTCTTGCTCTTAACACTCTGTGGGCGCTTACACATCTTGCGGACAAGCCGATGCGGCTTATAAAGGGCGTTTTCGAAATGCGCCTTGCGCTTATCGCAGGCTTTGCGCCGAATGTTGTAAACTGCGAGGAATGCGGTCACGGCGTTGAAGATGAGAAGATGTACCTAAATGTGATGGAAGGCAGTATGCGCTGCAAGAGCTGTTCGGGACTTCTCAATAAGGCGACACACGTGGAAAATGAACGTACCGTGGACGATATGCGTACGGCACAGATTATAATTCCGCTTTCACCTGCTAGTGTGCTCGCAATACAGCACGCACTTTATGTGCAGATGCCGAGGCTGTTTTCGTTTGTTTTGGCGGACGAGCTTTTGCCCGAATTTTCATTTGCGTGCGAAACGTATCTCGAAAACCACGTCGATCACCATTTTGCGGTGCTTGATATGCTCGCGTGGTGAACATCACAGAAAATCCGAAAGGACTGTTTTAATTTGAATAATTACAAAAGAGCGCTGAAAACGCTCGAATACGATAAAATACTTGCAATGCTCGCGGAGCGCGCTCCCACCGAGGGCGCGAAGGAGCGCGCACTTGCACTTCTTCCCGAAAACGATCCAGACCGCATACTTCGCCGTCAGCGCGAAACCACAGAGGCGAAGGCTATGCAGGCTATCAAGGGTATGCCGTCCTTCGGTATGATAAAGGACGTACGCGACGCGGCTGACCGCGCGGCAAAGGGGGCGGTGCTCTCACCGCGTGAGCTGCTTGACATTGCAAACGTGCTTCGCACGTCACGTTCACTGCTCGAATACAGCAGGACCGACCGCCGCGGCACAACCTCGCTCGACGAAATGTTTGAGCGTCTCATCACAGATAAAAAGCTTGAAGAGCGCATACTCACGGCCATAGTATCCGAGGATATGATAGCTGATGAGGCAAGTCCCGCACTTTCGGATATTCGCCGAAAGATGCGCCTTGGCAACAACAAAATCAAAGATACATTGCAGAATTTCATAAATGGCTCGTATTCGAAATTTCTGCAGGAAAACATCATCACGATGCGAAACGGCCGTTACGTTATTCCCGTAAAGGTCGAGCATAAAAACGATGTTCGCGGTCTTGTGCACGATACATCCGCATCGGGCGCAACGTTGTTCGTTGAGCCTATGGCAGTGGTTGAAGCGAATAACGAGCTTCGCGTTTTGCAGGTTAAGGAGCAGAATGAAATCGAGCGCATACTTACCGAGCTATCCGCGGCGTGCGGAACCATCGAAAACGCGCTCGAGCTTAACTACAAAAACATTACTGAGCTTGCGTTTATATTCGCAAAGAGCGAGCTTTCGTTCAGACTTGACGCAACGCCTGCGCGTATCACGGGTGAGCGCAAAGTAAACCTTATCCGTGCACGGCATCCCTTGCTTGACAAGGATAAGGTTGTGCCGATAACCGTAACACTCGGCGGGGATATGTCAACGCTTGTTATTACCGGTCCGAATACTGGCGGTAAGACGGTTACGATGAAAACTATCGGACTTCTTGCACTTATGGCACAGTCGGGACTTCACATCCCCGCGTCTGACACGTCCGAGATATGCATTTTCGACGATATTTACGCTGATATAGGCGATGAGCAGTCGATTGAGCAGTCGCTGTCCACATTTTCGTCGCATATGGTAAATATCGTTAACATCACCGAAAACGTCGGCGCGCGTTCGCTTGTGCTTATCGACGAGCTTGGTGCCGGTACAGATCCCGTTGAAGGCGCAGCACTTGCGATAGCTGTACTCGAAAAGGTACGTGCTGCAGGCGCACTATGCGCGGCAACCACGCACTACGCCGAGCTTAAAGCATTTGCACTTGAAACGCCCGGATTTGTAAACGCGTCCTGCGAGTTTGACGTTAACACGTTGAAGCCGACGTACCGACTTATAATCGGTGCACCGGGTAAGTCCAACGCGTTTGCGATATCCTCGAAGCTTGGTCTTTCCGATGCGATTGTCGAGAGAGCAAAGGATCTTGTCAGCGAAGAAAACAAGCACTTCGAGGACGTTATCGAAAAGCTTGAGGCGAGCCGACTTGAAATGGATAAAAACCGAGTTGAAGCTGAAAGACTTCGCCGCGAACTTGAAGAATATAAAGCGGTTAGCGAGAAAAAGATAGCGGACGAGCTTGCAAGAGCAGAGCGCGAGCTTGAAAGTGCAAGAGCGCAGGCTGTTTCGATAGTCGAGAGCGCAAAGATTACCTCAAACTACGTTATGGAGCAGCTTGAAAAAGCCAAAAAGGAGCGTGAAAGCGCCAACCTTGCCGCAACTCTTGAAGAGTCGCGCAGAAACATAAAAAAGTATCTCCGCGAGAGTGACGAGAAGATAAATCCCGTTATGGAAAAGGTTGCCGAGGACTACGTTCTGCCGCGTCCGCTCAAAAAGGGCGACGATGTTATGATAATCAACATCGGCAAAAAGGGCGTTGTTGTTGACATACCCGACAAAGACGGAAACGTTACCGTTCAGGCAGGAATTATCAAGACGCGTACCAAGGTAGCGAACCTTATGTTGCTTGATGAGGCAAAGGTAACCTTTACCGACGCGCAGAAAAAGCAGATTGCCGCCGACAAATATCGCGTTGTTGTGTCGCGAGACTTCAAAGACGAGATCGACCTTCGCGGTCTTAATGGCGACGATGCGTGGTACCGAGTGGACAAATATTTTGATGAAGCTCACATCGCTGGGATACATGTGCTTCGCCTGATACATGGTAAGGGTACAGGCGCGCTCAAAAACGCCCTTTGGCAGTATCTTAAAACCGATCCGCGTGTGGTGTCGTACCGTTACGGTAAATACGGTGAGGGCGATCTCGGCGTTACTATCGTCGAAGTCAAATGAGTGGTATGAGTGCGAATTTCAACAAATTCTTTCGTATCATCTGCGTGCTTCTGATATTACTTTCGCTTGCTTGCTGCAGTCAGAATACTGCTGTTGCTTCGTTTATAAATTCCTCGAATACTTACGTTATAAAGGCAGGCGAGAATATTGACGCCCAAACGCTCATCGATATGTTCGTGACTGATACACAGGCTCAAGCGGAAACGGATGAGCCTCCAGTTACGACAGAGCAGATTGATGTGATTGTTTCGCCTGATACGAGCGCGGTTACATCGGACACCTCAGAGCAAACGACTGACACCGTTTATTGGGTGAAGGGCGGAGAGGTTTGGCATAAACGAAGTACTTGCCCGAGCCTTTCTCGCTCGAAAAATGTATTTGAGGGTACAGTGGAAGATGCCGTACTCGCAGGCAAATTGCGCGTGTGCAAGCGATGCGGCACATAAAGCGTAAACTTATTTATGAAACATAAACAATATATTTTGGAGGATTCTAACAATGGGTAAACTTAAAATGCTCGCCATAGACCTTGGCGCATCGAGCGGACGCGGAATCGTCGGCACGTTTGACGGAAACAAGCTCATGCTTGAAGAAAACCACCGTTTTTCAAATGATCCCGTAATGGTTGCAGGCACGTTCACCTGGGATACGCTTCGCATATTCCACGAGATTAAAAACTCCATTCGCAAATGCGCGCTTTCCGAGGATAAGGACATAGCATCTATCGGTATCGATACCTGGGGCGTTGACTTCGGTCTTATCGATAAGGCGGGCAAGCTTATGGCGAACCATGTACACTACCGTGATACACGTACTGTAGGTATTATCGAATACGCAGATCAGTTCGTGCCTCGTGAGGAGCTTTATAATACCACGGGACTTCAGTTTCAGAACTTCAACACCGTTTATCAGATTTTAGCATCTCTGCGCGACAATCCTGTTTACATAAACAACGCAGATAAGCTTCTTTTTACCCCCGACCTTTTTAACTATCTTCTCACTGGCGTTAAGAAGTGCGAATACACTATCGCTTCCACGGGCGCAATCCTCGATGCAAAGAAGCGCGACTACGCTTACGACATGCTGAAAAAGTTCGGTATCCCCACCGACATTTTCGCCCCTATCGCACAGCCAGGCTCAATTGTAGGTCCGCTTCTTCCCGAGATACTTGAAGAGGTTGGCGATATCAAGGCAAACGTTGTTAACGTAGCTGCACACGACACTGGCTCCGCGGTTGTTGCAGTTCCGGCTGTAAATGACGATTTTATCTTCTTAAGCTCGGGCACTTGGTCGATTATGGGAGCTGAGGTAAAAGAGCCTATCATTTCCGACAAGTCCTTCAAGTATAACTTCACAAACGAGGGCGGAGCGGAGAATACCATCCGCTTTGAAAAGAATATCACCGGTCTTTGGCTCAAGCAGGAATCAAAGCGTCAGTGGGAGCGCGAGGGTAAGAAATATACTCACGACGAGCTTTCCGATATGGCACTTGCTTCAAAGCCGTTCCAGTCACTCATCGATCCCGATGATGCGGCTTTTGGAGTTCCCGGCAATCTTCCCAAGAGAATTGCCGAGTACTGCAAGAACACAAATCAGCACGTTCCCGAGAACGCAGGCGAGATTATGCGCTGCATTTTTGAATCTCTCGCACTCCGTTACCGTTACACTGTTGAGAAAATCGACGAGGTTAAGGGTCACAGAACGCCGTTCATCAATATAATCGGCGGCGGCACAAAGGAAGATCTCCTTTGCCAGTTCACTGCAGATGCGTGCGGACGTCCTGCATATGCAGGACCCGTTGAGGCGACCGCTATCGGTAACATCGCTTGCCAGGCTATCGCGGCAGGCGAGATTAAGAACGTTGCCGAAGCGCGCGAGGTTGTACGAAACTCGTTCGACATAGAGTGCTACGAGCCGCAGAACAGCGAAGCTTGGGATGAAGCTTATGAGCGTTTCAAGACGCTTATCGAAAAGTAAAAAAGTTGCGGCGTGACCTAAGAGGTCACCCCGCTGTTTCGTATTTAGTCGGGAATTTCTCCATCGAAATTAGGAATAAAGCTTTCTTTTGCCGCGGCACCGTCTTGGGTGAAGCCGTTCTCAATGCCGAGCGCAAGGGCGTGGTCAATGAGCTTCTGATACTCATACGTGGTTACTTTTCGGCAAAGCTCGGGATGCGCCGCTTTGTCAAGCAATGATACAGGTGTGTACTGGCTCATAAGGCTGTAGTAAATGTCGTTGCCGTACTCGCTGAAAAGATAGTCGAGCACATGCATTGACTCGTGAAGTAATCCCGGCAAAAGTAAATGCCGCACGATAACGCCGCGTGTCATTATGCCGTCCGTATCAAACTTTGCCTGCCCAATTTTATCGACCATATAGTGGAGCGACGCTTTTGCATGCACGGGATAATCCTCGGCGCGCGAATATTTTTTTGCGATATCGGACGAGATATACTTGAAATCGGGCAGATAGACGTCGATTTTGTTCGCCATATGCGAAAGCCCGTACGTCGTTTCATATCCGCCTGTATTGTAAACCACCGGCAGGGTAAGACCTCGCCCACGTGCGGTGGCTATCGCTTCCCGGATACTCGGAGAGAACATCGTTGGTGTGACAAGATTTATGTTATGTACGCCGATATTTTGCAGGCGAAGGAAGATATCCGCAAGCTCGTCTGTGCTCACTGTTTTGCCGTGCTCTGCGGTATTGCCGCGCGAAATAGCGGCATTCTGACAGTAAACGCATCCGAGCGTACAGCCGCATAAGAAAATTGTTCCAGAGCCGTTTTCTCCGGAAAGACACGGTTCTTCCCAAAAGTGCGGTGCGGCGCGCGCTATTCGTATTTCATTTGTTTGTCCGCAGTAACCGACTCGCACTGTGCGGTCTGCGCCGCATTTCCTGGGACAAAGCTCACATTTTTTGTAAATCATTTGTTTATCGGTGTGCCCGTTTCACCGCGAAGAAAGGCTTCCACGGCCGCAATTTCGGCTTTATTTGTGATTATTCCCGGCTTATAAAGCTCGGTGTAAACGTAGCATGGAATGACTTCTTCGCTTATGTTTGTAACCTCATCTCCGAGTACCGTTAGTGTGTGACGGTATACTATCGTGCGATTTTCCTCACTGCGTGAACCGCCGAAAACAAAGTTGCCGAGAGAGTGAACTATCGTTTTGCCCTTATAGACCTCAATAGGCTGAAGAACGTGCGGATGTCCGCCTATAACGAGGTCGATTTGGCCGTCTATCATACGACGCGCGCCCTCTACTTTCCACGCGTCAGGGGTGTGTATACGCTCCGTTCCGCCGTGAAAATAGACTATTTTGTAATCAGCATCAACGGATGCCATTTTTTGTATAATGAAATTTTCATACCCTTTGTAATAGAACGTACAAAGGTAAAGCGCTATTGAAAAATTCTGTTTTTGTAAAAGCAGAACGTTATCGTTGTCCCCCCACATAATATTGGCACTATCAAGTGCTTCGCGCGTGTCCTTGTAACCCACAGCACCGTAGTCCTCGGAGTGATTGTTTGCGAGAGAAACGATTTCGATGCTGCCTGCTCTTAAAATATCGGTGTTCTTTGTGGTTGACTTGTACCAATATGCAGGTGTATATCCCTTATTTCGCATTACGACATCGGGATTGTCGGTGAATACATTTTCAAGGTTTGCCACAGTCCAGTCGTCATTCTCGAAAAGCCCCACAAACTCTTCAAAAAAGTAGGACGGCTCGACTTCTGTTGCAAGTCGGTTAAAGGAGCCGACGTAGTCAGCGCCTCGGTCGGTTGCGAGCATACAGTCGCCGATAAACGAGAGGGTTATATTAAAAGGCTCGGGCGGTGGCTCGGTTTCGGGCGTGCATATCGGCGTCGGGATATCGGTGCTTGCAGGCAAAGGTGCGGCGTCGCCGCTCTGATGTGATGCACACGAGTAAAGGATGGGGGATATGAGCATAATCGCCACGATGGCGATAGGCATTACTCTTTTTTTCACTCTTGTTCTTCCGTTTCGTAAAGATGTATTTATGAGTAAATCATACACTTCGAGCGTTTTGATTATCTCACAACCATATGTGTTACATAAAGCTTGCTATTTAAGCACACAGGTTATAACACATATTGATTATATCACATATAAAAATTTTTTGCAAGAAATTTCGTCTCAACGTGAACTTTTTAAAATGTATTACGTCTAATAAAATAAACTTAAAGAAAGGGGCAAATATATGCTTACACGAAAAAATTTTTATACCGTATTCATCATATGTCTGCTGATGCTTTTAACTACAACGCTCCTCTTTGCTTGTGCGCCGAGCCATAACTGCGGTGGGCACACCGCCGCAGAGGGCACAGATAACACAATATCACTTTCGATATACCGCTGCGGCGACGTGTACCGTACCGACGACACACCCACGCATGGTGAAGGCACGGTAACGCTTGCGATAGAAAACAGCGGTTTTGAGGTCACCGACTGCGAGATCCTTCTTTGCGATGACGGCTGTGCGCTGACTGCGGTGGTAAGTCGTGCTTCACAGGGCTACGCCGTGGCGTATGACACTGTACTTGCGCGTGAGTTTGAGGGCAACTATCAATCGTATGCGTTTTCGATGGGCATTCCCGAGCCTATGGTGGACGATCTTATAAAGCAGGGAATTTACCATCAGTTTGTGGATGAGCTTGAGCGCGAGTATTACTACCTTTTAAAGCTTGACGATACTCACTTTGCGTATATCTGCATTGAGCCGTCGGAGGGAATAGCGAAGGCGGAAAACGAAGCAGAGATGGTGGACAGCATTATAAAAAATGCGAGGGTGAGTTTTTCAAGTACCCCCGCCGAGGATACGACCGAGCCGCCTGTTATTACCACACAGCCATACGAATACACACTTCCGCTTGAGTGCAACACCGCAAACCGCGAATACTTATATCCCGTTTCGGTGTACGGCGACGTGCTTTACTATGCCTATTCGACCTACTCGAATGTGGGAATATATGCAGAGGGCAATGGCATCGGATACGTAACCGTGGCGAAAAGGAACGATTTTACCACGCCCGGCATATTATATTACACCTATCGCATTACCTGCAAGGACGGCGCTGTTGTCTCTGTTGAAGAGGTGGAAACAATCACAAAGCCTGCAGTTTTGGAAAACGGAAAGCCGTACACCGGCAAGCTTCAGGGAGAACACTGTACAAAATCGTACACATATAACGGCGATTTAAGAATGAGAACTGTCGTATTTTCGGGCGATAACGTGGAAATCTACTCGTATATCGACGGAACAGATGCGGGCGGCAAATATTTCGGCCCTTATGAGTATGACGAGGCTACCGGATATTTCAGCGCCGACCTTATGTTTGAGTGGCGTGACGGCTCGACAATGGAATTAAAGCAGAAGCCGGTAGGTACAGTCAGCGGCAGAATTTACGAATACTGCGGATTTGTTCACTTTATATGCGAGAACGAGAAAGTGGCAGGTTTGACTGTGAGCGAAAGTGATCCATTACCGATGACTTTTGCGTTTCCCGTGGCAGGAAGTTCGTCACTGGACAGTACGGTGCTTTACAAAAAGGCGGAGAAGTTTTTATGGGGTGAATTTCACAGAGTTTTTGATCCGTATTATGACGTGCAAGGTCTGACTATCTCGAATTGGCAGGAAAACGGCAACGAGGCAACATTCAACTACAATATGACTTACATCTACTACAACAGAGATCCCGACAAGGTTGAGTATATACGTCAGGCTAAAGCTGAGGATGAGGAAAGATACAAGAAAATGTATGCGGATTATCTCGCGCCCAAAGAGATGAATTGCCAGTTTAAGATTGTTCTCCACGACGAGGAAATTGAGCTTTACGCGAATGTTTCTCCGACGGGTACAAAATGGGAGAGGCGTAATATTGCCGATTACGTTATGGGCTAAACTAAAAGAGCAGAGCATTCACGCGCTCTGCTCTTTGTCATATACTGTACTGAATGGGAGGTACATATATGCCAGTGATACTTGAATATGACCGTGTGCGCGCGCTTGCATATGCACGCCGTTGGGCACTTGACCGAAATCCGCTTTTCTTTGATTTTACGGGCGGCGGAGGAAACTGTACGAACTTTGTGTCGCAGTGCATACTTGCAGGCTGTTGCCAGATGAATTTCACGCCCGACTTCGGTTGGTATTATCTGTCTGCTGACGACCGTGCCGCGGCGTGGACGGGTGTGGAGTTTTTCTACAACTTTTTAACCGGAAATCTCGAGGGAGTAGGTAACGGACTCGGTCCGTTCGGGCGCGAGGTCGGACGTGATGAGATACTGTCGCTCGGCGACGTGATACAACTAGGCAACGCCGACGGCGACTACTACCACACGCTGTTCGTCACAGGTTACGGCCGGCGCACATATCTCGTATCTGCACACAGCAACGATGCCTATAACCGACCGCTCTCACGTTACAATTACAGCCGCATACGCTATCTGCACATAGACGGTTATCGCACAGAGGAGCGTTTTGCGCGCTCTTGCTTTGAGGGGCTTATTACGGGAACATCGCTTAACTTGTGAAAAAACACCGCTTCCAACGAAGCGGTGTTTTTGTTAGCTTTTTATATGGGCTGACGCCCTCGGTAGCACGCTTGTGATAATTAAAGCAGTTCTTCAAGCTTTTCGGCTGCCTTATCAAGGTAGTCGTTTTCCATAAGCTCGAGCATACCCTTGTCGCAGAGTGCCGCAAGACGGGGGTCGATAGGCATCTTTGCAAGAACGTCGTAACCGAACTTCTCGGCAACTTCAGCGATATGGCTCTCGCCGTAGATGTTGTAATCCTTGCCGCAGTCGGGGCACTTGAAATAGGACATGTTTTCAACAAGTCCCAGCACGGGAATGTTCATCATCTGCGCCATATTAGCCGCCTTGGAAACTATCATTGAAACAAGCTCCTGAGGGCTGGTTACGATAATGATGCCGTCAAGCGGAATGGACTGGAATACAGTTAGCGGAACGTCACCTGTTCCCGGAGGCATATCAACGAACATGAAGTCTACGTCGTCCCAGATAACATCCGTCCAGAACTGCTTTACAGTTCCTGCGATAACAGGTCCTCTCCAGATAACGGGAGTGGTTTCCTCGGGAAGAAGCAGGTTAACGCTCATCATCTTGATGCCAGTCTTGGACTCAAGCGGGAAAATACCGCCTGTGCCATCACCCGTAACCTCGCCCTTAACGCCGAATGCCTTGGGAATAGAGGGGCCGGTGATATCCGCATCAAGAATTGCGGTGTTGTGACCGCGGCGGTTCATAAGCACAGAAAGCATAGAGGTAACGATGGATTTACCAACGCCGCCTTTACCGCTGACAACGCCGATGACCTTCTTGACATTTGATAATTCGTGCGGTTTTTCGAGAAGACTTGTCTTCTCTCGTGAAGCACAGTTTGAAGAACAGGTAGAGCAGTCGTGAGTACAGGTGGACTCATTCATCTCCTGCGAATCGTCGTGAATCATTATAAAAATCTCCTTTCAATAATATCGATAGCAGATATATTATAACTCATAAATACAAATTTTGCAAGACTTTTGCGCTTTTAATTAAATTTTTACGCTTTGTTGAAGATTTGTAACATTTCGGACTTATTTTTGTTGTATAATTATCGTATACATTCGTTTTGAGGTGAGAATATAAATGTTTGAAAAATTAAAGCAGGCGCTTGTGAGATTTTTTTATGGGCGCTACGGTATTGATAAACTCGGATACGCTATTGTCATAGTTTCACTCATAACATCTTTCGTATCTACTATATTAGCGTCAAAATTCTTCATTCCGTCACTGCTTTTGCAGCTTTGTACTTACGCTCTTCTTATCTGGGCAATGCTTCGTGTACTTTCTAAAAACAGACAGAAGAGATACCGTGAAAATATGATGTTTCTCAATTTGTGGAAGCTCATAAAAAAATGGTTCAAGCTTCAGTACAGCAAGCTTCGCGACGTTCGTACTCACAAATATTTTGCCTGCCCAAAATGCGGCAATAACCTGCGAGTGCCGAAGGGGAAGGGCGAAATAATCATCACTTGTCCAGTTTGCAAGACTCGCTTTGACGCAAAAAGCTGAATTTTATCCGCCGCGTATATTACGCGGCGGATTATTTTTTCGGTAAAAATCATACAAAACACACACCTGAAATAAAAATTTGCGAAATTTCCTTGAATATCCTATAATAATATGCTACAATATATAATGGTTAACTGTATTCACGTATTCGGAGGACAAATTATGAAAGAAAAATATCTTGAATGCGGAAAGATAATAAATACTCACGGAGTTCGCGGCGCGTGCAAGGTTGAGTCCTGGTGTGACAGTCTCGAGGTGCTGTGTGGTTTAAAGACAATATACTACAAGAAAAGGGACGAGTATATCCCCCTTGAAATAACCAAGGCTTCGATACACAAGGGCTGTGCGCTCGTGTATTTCTATGGCGTTGACTCTATGGAAGCTGCATCGCTCCTTAAAAACCGCGTTGTCTACGCTGACCGTAACGATATCGAAATAGACGAGGATCGCGTATTCGTTGCGGATATCATAGGGCTTGACGTTTTCGACGAGTG
Source organism: Candidatus Flemingiibacterium sp. (assembly GCA_045579105.1). Taxonomy (GTDB): domain Bacteria; phylum Bacillota; class Clostridia; order Oscillospirales; family CAG-272; genus Flemingiibacterium. Next base: position 26,746 of record JAZNLM010000005.1, on the reverse strand, counting down.
TGACGGCAAACGCCTTGGCGTACTTGCCGATTATATAGAGAGTGTGGCTTCCGATATTTTCGTGGTCAAAACCGACGATGGCAAAGAAGTACTTGTACCCGCAGTGGACGAATTTATAGGCCACATTGACGAGGGCGGCGTGTATCTTACGCCTATTTCGGGAATGTTTGACGGTGGTGCGGAGGTTATTTCCGATGCGCTTTGATATAATGACGCTTTTTCCCGACGTTGTGGACACGGTACTCGGCTCGAGCATTATAGGCCGCGCGCAGGAAGGTGGGTTTGTCGAAGTACATACCCACAACATACGCGATTTTTCCGAAAATAAGCATCGACGTGTGGACGATACGCCATACGGCGGCGGAATGGGTATGCTTATGAGCGCTGTGCCTATATACGGGTGCTACAAGTCGGTGATTGAAGCCCAAAAAGGAGACGATGAGGCTCGGGGGGGAGATACCAGACGCCGAGTTATCTATATGTCGCCGCGCGGAAAGGTGCTGACACAGCGCCGCGCGTATGAGCTTGCAAGCTATGATAACATAATAATCCTTTGCGGTCACTACGAAGGTGTGGACGAGCGCATAATCGAGGAGATAGTCGACGAGGAAATCTCTATCGGAGATTATGTTTTAACAGGTGGAGAGCTTCCCGCGTGCGTGCTTGTCGATTGCATTTCGCGTATGCTCGACGGTGTACTTACAAACGAAGATTGCTGGCGCGGCGAAAGTATCGCATCGGGTATGCTTGAATATCCCCAGTACACGCGCCCGTACGATTTCCACGGAAAACTTGTACCCGAAGTGCTTTTGTCGGGACACCACGCCAACATCGAAATGTGGCGCCGCGAGCAGGCACTCAAAAAGACGCGCGAATGTCGGCCAGACTTACTTGTTGACAATAATTCGGCGGTCGACAGTTTATGCAACGATGAGTAGACAAGCTTCAGATAAAAGTAACCGCGCGGTGAAAGACGTAGCTGTGATGATGGCGGCAACCGTTATCGCAAAGCTTCTCGGTATGCTTCGCGGTGTGCTCATTGCAAACGCGTACGGTACAACATGGCAGGCGAATGCTTTTACTGCGGCGACGAGAATTCCGCTCTCAGCTTTCGATTTGTTTTTGTCTGCGGCGATACTCGGCTGCTTTATCCCCGTTTACAACAGCTTCAAAGAAAGTGCGAATGAACAGGATACAGAAGAAGCGGACCGTTTTGCCTCTGTATTCTTGAATTTTATAGTACTTGCCTGCGGACTACTTGCCGTTCTTGGCATTGTATTCGCAAAGCCGCTTGTCGGACTTATCACAAACGGTCTTGATACACCAACTGTGGCACTCGCCGTAACACTCACGCGCATAATGTTTCCGCTCGTTATTTTCGCTGGCGCGGCATACACGCTCGTCGGCGTGCTTCAGTCAAAAGGCTCGTTTATCGCACCTGCGCTTATAAGTGCAATGTCAAATCTGGGCGTTATAGTATATCTTGTTTTTTTCGATTGGAAGCTTGCCGACAGGGGCATATACGGCCTTGCCGCGGCATATCTCGCATCGTGGGTATTACAGCTTTTGGTACTGATAATTCCGCTTAGCCGCAAAGGGTTTAAGTATCGCTTACTGTTTGATTTAAAAAATCCCCAACTGAAGAGGGCTATTAAAATGGTGCCGCCGATTGTGGTCGGCTCGTGGCTTGCGCCTACAGGCGCGCTTATCGGGCAGTATTTCGCGGCGAACATAGCCTCGCACGGAGTACTTGAAGGCGCTACAACAGTCTTTGACTGCGCGATGAGTCTGTACATTATAATCGCAGGTACGCTGACTTACAGCATTTGCAATTATACTTTCCCGAAAATCTCACGCCTTTCCGCGGACGGCGATGACGGTGAGCTTTTTGAAACTGTGAGAAACGGTCTGATATCTGCGCTGTTTATCGTGATACCGTTTATGGCGGCGGCGACTGTACTTTCTGGCGAAGGCGTGGCTATCGTTTATATGCGCGGCGAGTTTACGTCTGATGATGCGTACAGTACAGCGTGTGCGCTAACCTTCATGCTTCCTGCGATACCGTTCTTCGCGCTTGGCGAAATGCTTTCGCGCGTATTCTTCGCGAAAAATCAGCCGAGTGTACCGATGTATGCGGCGCTTGTCGGTATAATTATAAATCTTGTTGCGACTTCGGCTTTTCTTATTATCGGCGTTTATGATATTGCCGCAGTCGGATTTGCATACGCGCTCGGGCAGATTTCCTTTGCTCTGACACTTATCGCTTTTGCTGTGATACGCTTCAAGGGACTTTTTAACAAAGATTTCGAGGTAAAGATTATTAAAATATTACTCGGCGCGGTTGCCGTATTCCTTATATGTGCATTACTCTCCCATGTTTTAGAGTGTGAACCCTATACCACTTCCTTTATAACGAATTTGTGGAAGTCTGGAACTATATTCCTGGTGTCGGCATTTGTGTATATCTTATACGCAAAGCTTGCACGTATAAATCCTACAAAAGGAGGTTGAACGTTTGAATAACACAAAAGACAGCGCAAAAAAGTCGGGACGTATGGGAAAAGCCTTTTCCTCTTCGCTTATAATTGGCGCACTGCAAAGATTTTCGAGTTTTATATACCATAAGATTGGCGGAAGTCTGATAGGCGGTTTTTTCACTTCGTATAAAGCTGAAAATGCTAAAGCCAAATCCAGTGCGGCACACGATATCTACAAAATCGTAAAGCTTTCAGACAGAATTTTCACCCCGGCTAAACGTATGATAGCGCGTGCTACGGAAAACAGCGCAATACTTTCGTTTTTGAAAAATATTCTCGACGGACTTCTCGCAAGCTCGATGAAGTCATACGGAATATTTATGTTCTCATCGTCACTCTACAGCGCGATAGTGTATATCTTCAGAGTATTCTATTTCGGCTCTGTTGAGGTTAAGTCGTCACATATAATTACGCTTATCGTTATGCTTATAGCATCGGTTTTGATGATAGCCTCGCGCCAGACGCTTGCTTCTTCGCTTCTCAGTAGTCCGACGGCAAGCTTCGTACTTTTAAACGTCGTTGGCATACGCCGTGAGGCGCTTGAGGGGCGTGCGGCAAAACGGGACAGATTTGATATTCCGTTTATCGCAGGATTGATATTTGGAATTGCTTCAATAGCGGTAAGACCGCTTTCGATTATTTTCAGTATGCTTGCGGCTGTCACTGCATATCTCGTTTTGATAAAGCCCGAGTTTGGAGTGCTTCTGATAATCGTGTGCCTGCCGTTCATGCCAACCATGTTGCTTGTGGCGGCGGTGATATACACACTTGTATGCTTCTATATTAAGGTCGCGCGAGGAAAGCGATCGGTAAAGATTGACCTTCTCGATGCTGTAGTGCTTATATTCCTCGGTTTTACGGCAATGGGCGGCATTGTGTCCTGCTCGGAGAACAGTATCCGTCCGGCGCTTGTATACTGCGTGTTTATGCTCGGATATTTCCTTGTCGTAAACCTTATTCGCTCGCGCGAATGGGGAATGAGATGCGTATATGGACTTATCGTCTCCTCGAGTGCAGTGGCGATTTACGGACTGTTCCAGAACTTTTTCGGTGTTTCGGACGCGACGTGGCACGATACACGGATTTTTGACGGGATTTCGGTGCGCGTGGTTTCGACCTTTGAAAATCCTAATGTATTGTCCGAGTACCTTATAATGTGCATACCGATAATACTCGCGGCTGTTATTCTCGCAAATACACCGAAGAGAAGATTTACGCTTGTATGCTCGTTGGCGGTGTCTGTTGTATGCCTTGTATATACGTGGTCACGCGGCGCGTGGCTCGGATTTCTTATCGGCATTATTCTGTTTATGCTTATGTACAGCAAAAAAACGCTTGCGGTGCTCATTGTTTGCTCGGCTGCAATACCGTTTCTACCTGCTGTGCTCTCTCCAAATATTGTTCAACGCTTCCTCAGTATTGGAAATATGAACGATGGCTCCACGATATACAGAATCAACGTGTGGCGCTCCACCTTTGAATTGATAAAAGACTATTGGAGAAGCGGTATCGGCATCGGCGAAGAAGCATTCGCCAAGGTATACAGCCTGTATGCTCTTTTAGGGGTAGAAAATGCACCCCATTCGCACAGTCTCTACATGCAGATACTTGTGGAACTTGGTATTGTCGGACTTATCGCGTTTATCGTGCTCATCGTAATATGGTCACAGAGCGTATTCGGTCTGCACGTTGACGAACGCCGCAGTGAAAAGCTTTACTCAAACGCCGTATTCTGCGGCATAGTCGCAGTTCTTGTGCAGGGTATGACCGATTACATCTGGTACAATTACCGCGTATTTTTGATGTTCTGGCTCCTCATAGGTCTCGGGGCAGCAATCCGCAAAACGCTTGACTTTACAGCACCTGAAGAAATAATATAGCTTTGAAAATTACCATAGAAAGGAAGCCTTTGCAAAGTGAAGGCTGCGGTGAACAAAGTAATGAACCCAACGCAGAAAAAACATAAATTCAATGCCATAGATGCGGCTGTCATTATACTGATAGCGGCTATAATAGTAACAGCGGCAATTTTTCTCTTTTCGAGAAATGAGCCGGATGCTCCCATAGCCCAGACATCGAAAATTGAATACGTCGTGGAGCTTCGCACGATACGTGATGAGTTTGCGGACAACTTCAAAATAGGCGATGGCGTAACAGATGCAAATTCGCTCACTAAAATTGGAGAAGTGGTTGCTATCAGCATAAGTGATGCAACTTATGCCGGAGTTGATCTTATCACAGGTGAGTCAGTTTCAAGCGAGTATCCCGATCATTCCGACGTATCACTTACTGTCAGCGCGGATGTTACTGTGGACGGACTTGGAAGATACATTGTCGGCGCGGGATATGACGTTTCGGTGGGTAAGCTCATATATGTGCGTACACCCAATTATATCGGATACGGATATTGCACTGAACTCAGACAGATTCAAGGAGGCGCACAATGAACGAGAATATGAAGAGTACTTCAAAAAAGGCAAGGAAAATAAAGCCCAATATAATTGACTTTATAATAGTGATTGCACTGATAGGTGCGATAATCGGAATTGTGATAAGATCTGGAGTTGTTGAAAAGGTTGCCATAAACAATACTCTTGAAAGCGCACGTGTTACCTTCCTTATAAGCGGTGTGAGTGAAAGCACCGGCGAGTATTTCAGTAACGGTGACGAATTTTACAGCAGTACTCATAAGTGCCGGTTTGGAACACTTGAACAGTTCTGGATGAACCCTTCAGAGGTATACGTTGCAGACGAGCACGGTATACTTAAGAAAACTCCCTTGGCAGCGGATATGATTGATGTGCGCGGCACGATGATCTGTACGGGTGTATTCACATCGGACGGATTTTTCCTTGGCGGTTCAAACTTTATCGCGCCGAACAGCACTGTTACTGTTAAGAGCGCAGACGTTGAAGTGAATATTTTGATAATGGATATAGAAAAAATAATCGATACGCTACAGTAAAAAAGAGCGCCAACCTCGTTTGAGTTGGCGCGTTTTGTTTATTCCATAGGATATTTAAGTCCCCATTTCTCGCGAAGAGTGTCCATAAGGCGTAGGATGTAGAGCGTATCATCAGGCGTGCTTTCTTCACAGTATGTTTTACCTGCGATAATCGCATCGCACACGGCGGATACTATATATTCATAGCCACCGGCTTTCTGTTCTGGGATTTCCACTGCGCGGATAAGGCTGTCGGTTTTGCTGTATATTCCGATATTATTCCAATTGTAGGCACAGGTGAATTCAATGTAAGCGTCTTCTCCTGCTACGGTGATTTTATTTGGAAAGTGTGAATCCATAGAGATATACAAGGAAGCAGTCTTCTTGTCTGCAAAGGTGAGCGAGGTAACGCTGTGCAAATCAACACATTTGTCGGACAGACACGCGGTTGTGTGAATATCGGAAATGTCACGTCCGAGCAAAAGATCAACAGAGGTCAGTGCGTATATTCCGCAGTCAAGAAGCATGCCGCCTACCTGATGCGGATCCGTCATCATATTGCTTTCAAGGCAATTATCCGAGATTGCTGCGGATACGTGCTTGACGTCGCCAATAGCTCCATTTGCGATGAGCTTCTTTACAATGGTTGTGGCTGGAAGAAAGCGCGTCCACATATTATCGGCGAGAAATACGCCTTTTTCTCTGGCTATCTCAAAAAGCTCTTCTGCCTGATGTGCATTTATGCAAAGGGGCTTTTCAGAGAGTACGTTCTTGCCTAAAAGCAAACATTTTTTCGAGTATTCGTAATGCTGAACGTGGGGAAGAGCTATATAGTAAAGGTCGGGTGTTGGATCGGCTATTGCTTCGTCGAAGGTGTACACGTTTGGAACGCCAAATTCTTTTGCGAACTTTGCTGCATTGTCGAAGCTTCGCGAGGCAACAGAATGGATTTCTGCGTTTGGAACATACAGTATCGCTTTTGCCATAGCATGGGCAATACCACCCGAGCCGAGTATTGCTATTTTCACCTTATTCATATGTGCAACTCCCTTGGACTTGAATTTGTTATTACATTCTATCACATAGGCTGTGTGATGTCAAGAATAAAATATGGGTGTACATCTGCTTTTATAAGGCTTATGTTAAAATTTTCCATAAAAATGTGCCCAAATCGTCAAAACTTCTGCAAAATACAGAGAAAATATACTTTGTCGTATTAAATTATATGCAAAAAAACTATTGATTTTATTTTACAAAAATGATATACTATAATTGATATATTAGTAGTGTAGACCTTTGACGGTCACGGCACGTTTTTATTTGCGAAACATTACCTTAATAAATAATCTTCATTTTTAGTTAGGAGAATACAACTATGATATCCCGTAACGTAACTATTCAGAATAACGTTGGTCTTCACGCAAGACCTGCAACCTTCTTCATTCAGAAGGCAAACTCCTTCCAGAGCTCTATTTGGGTTGAGAAGGAAGACAGACGTGTTAACGCGAAGAGCCTTTTGGGCGTACTTTCTCTTGGCATTACCAAGGGTATGACTATCACTCTTATCGCTGACGGCAGCGATGAAACCGAAGCTCTCGACGGTCTGTGCGAGCTTATAGACACCGGTTTTGGTGAATAATAGCACCATCGGCGTTGCTTTGGCGCACACGGCACGGTAGATTTAATAGTTTTGACGGACCAGAGAGTGTATAACTGTGGTCCGTCTTTTGATTAAAACGCAGGGAGAGGGTGGAATTTGTGGAAGATCGTATCTCACAAAAGGCAATCGAAAAGCGTGCGGCGCTTCTTGAAAAAGCCAATTCACTTCCGCTTCGCCCGGGCGTTTATATTATGCGAGATAAAAGCGGTAAGGTGGTGTACGTTGGTAAATCGCGTTCGCTCAAAAACCGCGTATCACAGTATTTTCACTCGTCGGCTCACCATAACGAAAAAACGCGCCGAATGGTAATGAGCGTCGACTCATTTGACTATATCATCACCGACACCGAAATTGAGGCATTATCGCTTGAAAACAGTCTTATCAAGCAGTATGTGCCGAAATACAATATAAGGCTTAAAGATGCAAAATCTTATCCGTATATTAAATTAACCGCAAACGACGAGTATCCGCGCCTTACGGTTACAAGAAAACGTCTTGCGGACGGTGCGAAATATTACGGCCCGTATTCTAGTATTTCTGCTGTTTACAGCATACTTGGAACCATACAGAAAACATTTGGCATCGCTTCGTGCAACCGAGAATTTCCACGTGATATCGGAAAAGAACGCCCGTGTCTCAACCATCACATCGGGCTTTGCGTAGCACCATGCACGGGACAGGTTTTGAGCGAGGAATACCGTGCGATTTTCAAGGAAATAAACAGTTTCCTTCGAGGCTCATTCAAAGAGTGCGAGCAGTCACTTCGCGAGAAAATGGAGTATGCCGCAGAGAATTTAATGTTTGAGGCGGCGGCGCGTTACCGCGACAGAATTGAGGCTCTTTCAAAGCTTTGGCAAAGACAAAAAGTCGTCGGCGCGCCCGACGAGGAGTATGATGTTATTGCGCTTTATACCGACGATGTATGCTCATGCATATCGGTGTTCTATATACGCGGCGGAAGTATCACCGACAGCGAGTATTTTACCTTTCCTGCGGAAAAGATTATTGATGAGGAAAATATGTCGGCGTTTCTTTCAGAGCTTTACAATATCCGTGAATATGTTCCGCGAGAGATAATTCTCGATTTTACGCTACCTGACAGTGAACTTGAAGCGCTGACCTGCGCAATACGCTCACGAGTGGGCTATAAGCCCGATATACGCACTCCCGAGCGCGGCGACAGAAGAAAGCTTTGTGAAATGGTATATGACAACGCAAAGCAGCAGGCGATGCTTTATAAGGCACAGAGCGAAAAGGACAACGAAATGTTGGTAAAACTCGCTTCGATGCTTGCACTTGAGGTTGTCCCAGAACGAATAGAGGCGTATGATATATCGAACTTCGGCAAGGATAATATAACCGCCGGAATGATAGTGGCACTTGACGGAAAATTAAAGAAATCCGACTACCGCACATTCAAAATAAAAACTACTGACGGCATCGATGACTACGGCGCAATGCGTGAGGCGTTGTCGCGCAGACTGTCTCATTTAACGGACGATGCGTTTGGCGCGTCGCCAGACCTTATATTGCTCGACGGTGGACGCGGACACGTTTCGGTTGTGCGCGAGCTTATGGACGAGCTTGACTGTCAGATACCCGTTTTTGGCATGGTCAAGGACGAGTTTCACAAAACACGTGCGCTTACGGATGATAAAAACGAGATAAGCATAGCGCGTGAGCAGGCGGTTTTTCAATTTGTGTACAAGCTGCAGGAAGAGGTACATCGATATACTATCGGGCGAATGGAATCGGCGAAGTCCAAGACATTGAAGCATTCCACGCTTGAAAAAATAGAAGGTATCGGAACTGTTAAGGCAAAGAGTTTGCTTGCGCATTTTCGCAGTATTACAGCCATTAAAAAGGCGGATAAGAGCGAACTCATGAGAGTTCCCGGAATCAGTGCGGCAAATGCGGATGCGATAATAGAATTTTACAAGGAGAAGAAGCAATGAGAATAATCACAGGAAGCGCGCGCGGCATAAAGCTTGTAACGCTTGAAGGAGAAGCAACACGTCCTACTGCAGAGCGCGTTAAGGAAGCAATATTCAGCATGATACAGTTTGACCTGCCCGACGCGCGTGTACTCGACCTTTTCGCAGGAAGCGGACAGCTTGGTCTTGAGGCGCTCTCTCGCGGTGCAGAGAAGGCGCATCTCGTTGACCGTTCGGCAGATGCGACTGCTATTATCAAACAGAATGCGCAGAAAACCCGTCTTTGGGAAAGATGCCGCGTTGTAACTATGGACTATGCCGACTATATACGCGGCACGAAGAACGAGAAGTTTGACTTTATTTTTCTTGATCCGCCGTATGGAAGCGGGATGCTGAAATCCGCACTCGAAAAGCTTGCAGAGTCCGACCTTATCGCGTACAACGCGTGGATTTTCTGCGAAGATGAAACGGACGATGTTTTCTGCGGCGATGAGGCACTTGCGGAGAAATACAACATTGAGAAGCAGAACCGCTACGGACGCGTTTATATCACCGTTCTGTCAAAAAAATAATAATACCTTTATGGTAGGGGGCACCCTCCCGAAATAAAAATTAAGAGGTGGACATGATGCTTAACTCTAAAATAGCGCTTGTTTCCGGAAGCTTTGACCCGGTGACTGTCGGCCACTACGACCTTGTACTTCGCGCTTCTAGGATGTTTGACGAGGTTTATGTTACCGAGTTCACAAACTCCTCTAAAACCACGTTTTTTAGTACGGACGAGCGACTCCAGATGCTCCACGCGGCGTTTGGTAAACTGCCGAACGTACACGTTGATGTATGGGGCGGTCTACTTGCCGATTATGCTGTAATGCATAACATCGGAACTATTGCTAAAGGCGCGCGCTCCGCAACCGATTTCGACTACGAAATGTCGCTTTCGCTTATCAATCGCTCTATAGTTCCCGAGCTTGATACCGTAATCATTCCGACGAAGGCGGAATATATGCATATTTCGTCTACTATGGTGCGCGAGCTTATACGTTACGATTGTGATTATTCAAAGTGCGTTCCCGAGGGAGTGGCGGAGCTTATAGAGGCGTTCAAAAAAAATTAACATCGTTATAATTACATATTTTCCAAATATTGATAAAATACTATAATATATGGGCGAAAAATCCGTGTAAAGTGCAAAAAAAATTGCATTTTTTCGAAAAAAATCTTGCTAAAACTATTGAAATTATCCGTATTATGCGGTATAATATTTTTAGGGTGGGAGAAATAGGTTCAAAATGGTGAATTTTCCCACGATTTTGAGTAAAAGAGGTGAGGCACGGATGCTTACGGGCGAATACTTGCATACTATCGATGCAAAGGCGCGAGTTTTCGTGCCAGCTAAACTGCGCGACGGGCTTGGCGAGAGCTTTATTCTTGCCAAGAGTGTTGACGGTTGTCTGTCGCTTTACAATCTTGTGGAGTGGGAAAAGCTCTGTGCGAGAATAGATGTGCTTCCCGAGTCGCAGACGAAGGCCATCAAGCGTTTTCTTTTCACGTTCGCGTTTGAGCTGACTCCCGATTCGCACGGACGTATAACCCTTCCGCAGGTTCTACGCGAATACGCAAATCTCGATCGCGAAGCGGCTTTCCTTGGAGTTGGCAATCATGCTGAACTTTGGGATGCTGAGCGTTGGGATGAAATGAAGAACGGTGACGATGCCGCAGAGATAGAACAGCAGATGAAGGAGCTTGGACTTTGATGAATAAGGACAATGCACCTGTATTTTCTCACTATTCAGTTTTGCTTAACGAGTCTGTTGACGGACTTAACATAAAGCCTGACGGTATATACGTTGACTGCACCCTTGGCGGCGGCGGTCATTCAGAGGCTATTGCTTCAAGACTTACCGCAGGCGGTAAGCTTATAGCCATAGATCAGGACAGCGCGGCTATCGAGGCTTCAACAAAAAGACTTGAAAAGTATTCCGATCGTGTCATATTTGTACGAAATAACTTCAGAAATGTTGCAGATGTTTTGGCAGGACTCGGCACCCCCAAAATAGACGGCGCTGTTATTGACCTTGGCGTGTCGTCATACCAGCTCGACACTCCCGAGCGCGGTTTCTCATATATGCACGATGCGCCGCTTGATATGCGTATGAATCCCGATGCACCTCTTTCGGCGTACGATGTTGTGAATACGTACTCGGAACAGCAGCTAAAAAAGATTATATACGACTACAGCGAGGAGAGATTTGCTCCCCGTATAGCGGCGAAGATATGTGCCGCACGAGATATAAAGCCGATTGAAACCACATATGAGCTTGTTGACATAATAAGATCTGCGATACCTGCAAAGGCGCGTGAGGGTGGTTCGCATCCTGCGAAGCGCACGTTTCAGGCAATTCGTATTGAGGTGAATTCCGAGCTATCGATAATCGAGCCTACACTTAATGCGCTTATATACGCGCTCGGAGAGGGTGGAAGATTATCCGTTATAACATTCCATTCGCTTGAGGACAGAATAGTCAAGCAGACGTTTGCGAAGGCGGCAAGCGGATGTACTTGTCCGAAGGATCTTCCCGTATGTGTGTGCGGCAACAAGCCGAAGATAAAGCTAGTTACACACAAGCCGATATTACCGTCGGAAAATGAACTAAACGAAAATTCACGTTCGCACAGCGCAAAGCTTCGCATAGCAGAGAAAATATAAACTGAAAGGAGAACGGTCGTGACCGAAGCAAAGTTTAAAGGTAAGAAAAACGAACAGCAAACTTCCGATAACCGCATCTCCGCAAATTCCACCTATAATATGGAAGCTGTCGCCAAAGGACGACCGATGAAATCAACTGCTGCCGTAAAGGGTAGAAGAAGCGTTATAGGCGGCGCCGCTTCGTTTGGCAGAAGCATCGCAGACCCCCGATCGACCACGGGCGAAACTCCGCGTGTTTCTGCAAGTGGCAGAGCAAAGGCGGGTACAAGATCTCTTTCAAAGGCCAACCGTACCGCAACTATGGCGGCAACAAAAGTTGAATACGTTACCACCGAGGTGGAAAAATCGCGCAGACACGCTTTCCCTCTTTCCATAGTAATCACAGCGGTGTGCGCTACCATACTTATAATGGCGATAATAACCACCGGAGTTCAGATAAACGACATTACAGCGCAGAACTCCGAGCTTAAGACTAAATACAGTCAGCTTGTAAAGCAGAGCGATGAGCTTGGTTTACTACTTGAAACACGTGACGATCTTCGTGTGGTTGAGGCAGTGGCCAAAGAGGAACTCGGCATGGTTAAAAAGGATCAGGTTGACAGATACTACCTGACCGTACATAAAGAAGATAAAATTGAGATAGTCGAAACGGTGGAAGAAGAGGGCGTATCCGTCGTTGACGAGATAAAGGCATTCGCAAATTCCGTGGTTGAGCGAATCCTTGGATTCTTTGGAGTATAGGAGTTCAGTCATTAAACACGTCATTAAACAGTATCTATAGTATCAGAACAAGCTTTTCGGAGAGTAGGCATCTTATTGTAGTCGCTTACTCTCCGAAATTTCCCGTTTTAAAAGTAGTTTTGGAGGTACATAATGCCATTTCGCTCACAGCGTTCAGCAACATATAAGAGAACAGTTGCCTTTGCTCTCGTACTTATTGTGGCATGGATGTTTCTCATTGGCAGGCTGTTTGCTTTACAGATAGTTGACAATGACAAATATCAGGCTATTGTTATCGATCAGCTCACAAAGGAATACACGACAACGGCGGAGAGGGGAAAGATATTCGATTCCAATATGCAGCTTCTTGCAACGAATACCACTACCTACCGTGTGTTTATATCTCCTTATGCTATAGCTAATTATGAGCCGGAAAAGGGAGATGAGGATGCTCCTACAAGAGAACAGGCGAAGGTTATGATCGCTGATAAGCTTGTCGAAGTGTTTGGCGTTGATCGTCAGATGATACTTGACAAATACGAGAAAACAAAGCGTCAGGACGAAACGATAAAGAAAAACGTTGATCCCGAATCGGCGGCAATTATTCGTACTTTTGTTAAGGAAAATGGCTTTACGGGTATGGTCAACCTTACCGCAACATCAAGACGTTATTACCCGTACGGAAGTCTTGCAAGCCATCTTATCGGCTTTACCAATGCCGACGGCGACGGTGTTTACGGTATTGAGGCAACGTATAATGACTATCTTCAGGGTACGTCGGGCAAGTATATTACCGCAAGAAACGCGCTTCAGCAGGATATGCCCTTCAAGTATGAAAGCTACGTCGGCGCGGAAAACGGCGCAAATCTTGTCAGTACGATTGATATGCGCCTTCAGCATGAGCTTGAAAATCAGATTATAGCGGCGTATGAATCTGCGCAGGCAACCAATCGAGTTTGCGGAATCGTTATGGACGTAAACACGGGCGGTATAAAGGCTGCGGCAGTTTATCCGAACTACGACTGCAACGATCCATATGCACTCGACGAAGAGCACCTACAGAAGCTTCTTGACAGCGGATATGCAGAGGGTACTGATGAATATAATCAGCTCCGCACAAATCTTATTTACCAGATGTGGAACAACAAGGTGGTCAGCGAGCCTTACGAGCCGGGTTCCACGTTTAAGATAATCACCTCGGCAATTGCGCTTGAGGAAGGTGTCGTACACGTTGACGATCCATTCTATTGCTCGGGTAGCTATATCCCCAAGGGTTACAATAAAGGCATCTCCTGCCACCGTACATACGGTCACGGCGCGGTTACATTCGCACGCGGACTTCAGCAGTCCTGCAACCCTCTTATGATGAACACTATCGAAAAGATAGGCCTTGACACGTTTTACAAATATTTCGAGGCTCTCGGTTACACTACCAAGACCGGAGTTGACCTCACCGGTGAGGCACAGGGAAGCTATCATAACAAGAACGATATGCACGCAGTCGAAATGGCGGTTTACTCGTTCGGACAGACCTTTAAGGCAACACCACTGCAGCAGCTTACCGCTATTTGTACCGTTGCAAACGGCGGATATCTCGTAACTCCGCACGTGCTTAAAGAAATGGTTGACGATGATGGAAACGTTATCTATTCCTACGAAACTGAGAAGAAGGTACAGATATTCTCCGAAGAAACCTGCAAAACAGTAACCAATATCCTTGCTGAAGGCGTTGCAACCGACGGCGGTGCGAAAAACGCTTATACAAAGGGATATAGTGTTGCCGCAAAAACCGGTACCTCGCAGAAGCAGGATAAATGGGTTTATTACGACGCAGAAGGCAATATGGTTGGCTTTGAGGATGAGTGGGTAACGTCCGGTCGTCCTTACCGTGTAGGTTCTACAGTTGCTTATGCTCCGGCGGATGATCCACAGATTGCTGTTATAATTATAGTTGATGAGCCTGCTCTTTCTGGCGGTTCTTACGGAAGCATCGTTGCCGCACCTTATATATCCAATTTCCTTTCGGTTGCGATGCCGTACCTTGGCTATGAGCCGCAGTACACCGCACAGGAGCTTGCAAGTATCGACGTCGGAGTTTCCAATTACGTAGGTATGGAAGTTGAAAAGGCGCTTCTCAATATCACTAACCGCAAGCTTCAGTTTAAGAGAATAGGAAACGGCACCACGGTTGTTGCGCAGACACCCGAGGCCGGTACCAGACTTTCCACGGACAGCGGAGTTATCTATCTTTATACAGGAGAATCACAGCCGTCCGACACTGTAGCCGTTCCAGACGTTATCGGACAGACGGCGAACAATTGCAACAAGCTTATTATAAATTCACGTCTTAATATAAAGATTGAAGGTGCTACAAACTATAACGTAGGCTCAGGCGCGCAGGTTATCTCGCAGTCGCCTGCGGCGGGTACTATGGTTGCACCCGGAACGATAGTAACTGTTGAATTCCGTTATCTCGACGGCACGGACTAATGTCATAATCCCCATTCTGGCAGCGTAATATTTTGTATAAAGATATTACGTGGGGGATATGATATGGCGATACTTAATGATCTTTTAAAGAAGACAAATGTTACAGGGACAAATCTCAAAGGTTTCAATATAGAGTGCTCGGGGCTTTCCAATAACTCCCTTGGATGCAGTGAGGGAGATGCTTTCATCTGCATTCCTGGTGAGCACGTTGACGGACACGATTTTATATGCACGGCGGTTCAGAACGGCGCCAAGATAATCGTATGCGAGCGAGTTACGCCGTGGCTTCGAGAACACCCGGAAGTTTCATATATAACCGTGCAAAACACGCGTCTTGCCGCTGCGCATATGTGGAACGAGTTTTGTGGATGTCCCGCTGAACGGCTTATGGTCGTTGCCGTGACAGGAACCAACGGCAAGACTTCAACTACATATTTCCTTCGTGAGATATTTAAATATGCCGGTTATAAAACGGGGGTTATAGGCACGGTCAAATGCCTTATCGGGGACAAAGCGGCGGTGCTGTCGGACAGCGACAAATCAAACGTGAACTCTATGACCACACCTTCCCCGGAACGTCTTTATCCTATGCTTCGGCGTATGGCAGACGAGGGCGTTGAAATCGTGTTTATGGAAGCGTCGTCACATTCGCTTTCGCAGTACAGACTTGATCCAATAAAATTTATCGCTGGAGTTTTCACGGGCGTTACGCAGGATCACCTTGACTTTCACGGCTCGATGGAAGAATATTATCTTTCCAAACGACGACTCTTTACGCTGTGCAGTACGGCACTTATAAACGCTGAGGGCGTATATTCAAGGCGGCTTCGCAATGAAATTATCACACCTTGTCACACGTACGGAGTTGACACAAGGCATGCCGATTTCTTTGCCTGCGACGTAACCGGCGATGCTTCACACGGCATTTCGTACACGTTTGGCGACAGATACGGTTCAGTTCGTATCAAGTGCCCGATAGCAGGCGAATTCATGGTACAGAATACACTTGCGGCGGCAAGCACGGCAAGACTTTTCGGGATAAAAAAAGAAGTCATCGCCGACGCACTTGCAAGCTGTCCGCAAATACCTGGACGAATGGAACGCATGATGCTTAAAGATGCCGATTTTGATATTTTTATCGACTACGCGCATACGCCCGATGCACTTGAACGTGTACTAAAAAGCCTGCTCGCTTTCAAAAAGCCGGACGGACGGCTTATCGCAGTATTCGGTTGCGGCGGTGACAGGGATAAGAGCAAACGTGCGATAATGGGAAGAATAGCAACGACACTCGCAAATCTCACCGTTATCACAAGCGATAACAGCAGAAGCGAAAATCCGCGCGCTATAATTTGCGATATACTTCGCGGTGCGGCAGAAGGCGCCGAATACAAAGTTATAGAACGGCGCGAAAAGGCGATACAATGGGTAATCCAAAATCACCGCAGAGGTGACGTGATACTGCTTGCAGGCAAAGGTCATGAGGATTATGAGATAGACGAAAACGGTAAGCGACCGTTTTCGGAAAAAGATATAATACTTAAGAGCTTTGCAGAGCTTAATAAGCGGACGTAAGCAACGAAAGGAAAGAAAAATGAATATAGGTTTCACTACCAAGGAAATTGCAAATATTTTATCCGCCGAATGTGCGGTGTTTGAAGATATATATGAAATAGTTACCGATTCACGCCAAGCGGAAACGGGTGCTCTTTTTGTGGCGCTTAAAGGTGAGCGCTTTGACGGTCACGATTTTATCGGTCAGGCAATTTCACGCGGTGCTGTGGCTGTAGCAGAACGTATTCCAGAAACCCTTTCAGAAGACGAAGCAAAGCACGTTATAGTAACAAACAGCACACTTGAAGCGCTTGGCAAGATTGCCGCGGCGTATAAGGCTCGTATAAATCCGAAAACCGTTGCGGTTACGGGCAGCGTTGGTAAGACCACCACGAAGGAATTCATTTATTCCGTTGCCAATAGTCGCTTCTATGCTCATAAAACTGCCGGAAACTTCAATAACGAAATAGGTATGCCTTTGTCGGTGCTCGAAATGCCTGATGTTACGCAGGTATGCGTACTCGAAATGGGAATGAGTGGTCTTGGAGAAATATCACGTATGACGCATATCGCAAAGCCCGATATCGCTGTTATTACCAACGTCGGCAACTCGCATATCGAGTGCCTCGGTTCACGAGATAATATATGCAAGGCAAAGCTTGAAATAGTGGAAGGTGTGCCGAAGGACGGTTGGGTGATACTTAATGCAGACGAGCCGATGCTTTTCGAGCAGAAGGGTAAGCTTGCGCAGAATATCCTCTTCGTTTCACTCAAAAATCCGCTTGCGGATTACCGTGCACTCAACATACGTGAGTATGAAAACAGCACTGAATTTGACCTCGTTGCAGGCAACCGCGTGGTTACGAATATACGCATACCCACTATCGGTACACATAACGTATACGACGCCACTTACGCATTTGCCGTGGGCGTATTGCTTGGAATGACCGATGAGCAGATAAAACGCGGACTTATGGAGTTTCACAACACGGGAATGCGCCAGAATATATATACTTACGGTAACGTCACCATTATCGAGGACTGTTACAATGCAGGTCCCGAATCGATGAAGGCGTCGGTTGAGGTTCTCTCGAAATTTTACGATACAAACGGCGACAGAACAGTTGCCGTACTCGGTGATATGCGTGAGCTTGGCGACCATTCAAAGGAGCTTCACATGGAAGTAGGCGAATTTGTTGCAACACGCGGAGTCACTCATCTTGTGACGTTCGGCACTGAGGCGCAGAATATAGCACTTGGTGCGGTAAACGGCGGCATGAAGGCTGAAAATATCAGCATAAATCCGAACACCGAAAACGCGACGGATACTGCAAAGGTGCTTTACAGTCTGCTTGGCGGTGGTGACACTGTACTTTTCAAGGCGAGCCGCGCGGTAGCTTTGGAACGTGTTATAGAGGAACTCAAAAATCTTATCGACTCCGACTTAAAATCCTGACATCGAGGTAAATAACTATGATAATGTATTTTCTTGTCGCGCTTATTCTGACATTTGCTATTACGGCAATTTCCGCGCGTATACTCATACCGAAGCTTAAAAGTATGAAGCTCGGTCAGCAGATACTCGATATTGGTCCGCGTTGGCACAAGAGCAAAGAGGGCACACCTACAATGGGCGGCATCAGTTTTATAATTGCTTCGCTCGTTACCTTTTTGCTCTTGTCAGCGCTTATTGCTCTGGC
This sequence comes from Candidatus Flemingiibacterium sp., assembly GCA_045579105.1. GTDB lineage: Bacteria > Bacillota > Clostridia > Oscillospirales > CAG-272 > Flemingiibacterium. Next base: position 8,497 of record JAZNLM010000005.1, on the reverse strand, counting down.
CCAGGATACCGAAGGCCTTATAAAGGCGACTATTGTTATGCTGTTTGCGCTTGCAAACGGAGCTATCGGTGTGGTTGACGACTTGACGAAGTTCAAGAACCACCGTAACGAAGGACTCACAGCAACGCAGAAATATCTGCTTCAGCTTATCTCAGCAGGTCTGTTTTTAGCGGCCCTGAAGCTTTGGGGCGGACTTACTACAGAGCTTGTTATTCCTTATTTCGGCGTATCGTTTGACCTCGGTATTTTCTATTACATTTTCGCAATACTTCTCATAACGGGTATTGTAAATGCGGTAAACCTTACCGACGGAATTGACGGTCTTGCAAGCAGTGTCACTCTTGCGCTCGGAGCGTTCTTCGCAGTCGCGGCGTTTACACTCGCAAGCGTGTCCACGGCAGTTGTTTCGGGTATTACAATGGGTGCTTGCCTTGGCTTTCTCGTTTACAATTTTTATCCGGCGCGCGTATTCATGGGCGACACGGGTTCGCTTTTCCTTGGCGGCTTGTCCGTGGGAATGGCGTTTATGATAAATAATCCGCTTATCATAGTTATCGTTGGTATCGTTTATATTTGCGAAGCCGTATCAGTAATACTTCAGGTGGGCTTTTACAAGCTAACGAAAAAGCGCCTTTTCAAGATGGCACCCATACACCATCATTTTGAAAAGTGCGGATGGACAGAGCTTAAAATAGTGGGCGTATTTTCGCTTGTTACCGTAATTGCGGGAGTGCTTGCATATTTCGGTATATAATAAACGGAGGTGAATCGTTTGCACGACGATAAAAGAGGATATCATTACAAAGCCGCACCGAATGCAACTCGTACAAACGGTGCACAGAATAATACAAGCAGAAACGCGTCTGTAAGCGGTGCGCGCACGGGTTCTGCACAGAATACCCAGAGCGGTATGCGTACCGTGGGAAATACCACTCGCAATACGCAGGCATATAACTCGCAGACGAGTACGAACGTTGTGCGCAACTCTCAGACGGCACAGACTCGCACACAAAACACGCAGACAGTACGCTCACAGCGGACACCCGTACGAGATCCGAAGCGCATAAAAACAGGCGTATCACAGAATTACGAGAGCAAATTAACACGCTTCAAAAAGTGGTTTAATCAGACATACGCTGTTGACAAAACAGCAGTTGCCGAGCGAAATGCCGAAAGGCTAAGCCTTGTGCGCGAAAAGGGAAGTATAGATTACATTTTCTTTGTTTTAGTGCTGTTGGTGCTTGCTTTCGGTACAGTTATGGTATACTCCGCAAGCTACGCATACTCGAAGATGATGTACGACGATAGTTATTATATTATAACTCGTCAGCTTATCTTCGTTGTGGTTGGACTTATCTTTATGGCGATTGCGGCAAAAATCCCCCCTGAATTTTACCGTAAGGTATCGGTACCGGTATTTATCGGCTGCTTTGTACTCCTTTGCATAGTTCCTATTCCGATTCCGGGATTTACAATGTCGCATAATGGTGCAAGACGTTGGATAAACCTCGGTTTTACGGAGATACAGCCGTCTGAATTTATGAAGCTCGGACTTCCGATGATGCTCGCATGGTATTTTGACAGATATTACGAGCGAGTGGTTGAACCCACACAAAAAATCAGACGTTATTGGTACGGCGTTATTACACCTCTATTTATCACCGGTATGGTGTGTGTACTGGTTCTTATAGAGAAGCACCTTTCCGGAACTATAATTATGGCGGCAATTGGAGCTATACTTATTTTTGCCAGTGGTGCACCTATGTTCTGGGCAATTCCGGGAGCAGGTGTCGGAGCGAGTATTCTTGCTATACTTATTGCTGTGCTTCCTCATGCGAGAAAACGCTTCCAGGTGTGGCTTAATCCGTGGCTTGATCCGAAGGACTCGGGTTATCAGACTTTGCAGGGCCTTTTTGCAATAGGATCTGGCGGACTTTTTGGCGAAGGACTCGGAAACAGCTATCAGAAGCATATGTACGTTTCCCAGCCGCAGAATGACTTCATATTTGTTATAGTTTGCGAGGAGCTTGGCTTTATCGGTGCTGTTGCAGTAATAGCATTGTTTGTGCTGCTTATATGGCGCGGACTTGTTATCGCGATGAATGCTCCAGACGTCTATTCACAGCTCCTTGTAATGGGTATTATCGGCAAAATAGCAATTCAGGCGGTGCTTAACATAGCCGTTGTAACCAACAGCATCCCCAACACTGGCATCTCGCTGCCCTTCTTCTCATACGGTGGTTCGTCGCTAGTAGTTCTTTTAGCGGAAATGGGTATTATTCTCTCCATTTCACGTTATTCAAAGCAGAAAAAATAACTCGATTTTAAGGGAGCTTTTGCACACCAAAAGCAGCAGGTGAACGTAATGAAAGTATTGATGACAGGCGGCGGTACAGGCGGACACGTTAATCCCGCTATAGCTATCGCCGACGGGATACGCGCAAATCAGCCGGATTCCAAAATAGAATTTGTCGGCACGTCGCGCGGTATTGAAAACAAGCTTGTTCCCAAAGCAGGATACAAGCTGCACCACGTTGAGATTCAGGGCTTCAAGCGTAAGCTGACACCGTATAATATCAAATCGGCGTGGCTCGCGTTTACCTCGCCGATGAAGGCTAAAAGGCTTATAAAAGAGTTTAAGCCCGATATTGTTATCGGAACGGGCGGTTACGTTTGCTGGCCGCTTCTCAAAGCTGCGGCTGCGATGGGAGTTCCTACAGCCGTCCACGAGTCCAACGCTATTCCCGGTGTTGCCGTTAAAATGCTCGCGCGCTACGTTGATCGCATATACGTCAACTTTGACGCTACAGCAATGGCACTTGGCGAAGCGTACAGCGAAAAGATTGTAAAGGTCGGAAATCCGATAAAACCAGAGTTTTCGTCGATGAACTCTGAGAAAATCAGACGAGAACTCGGACTTGGCGATAAATACAAGTATTTGCTTCTTTCTTACGGCGGGAGTATGGGCGCGGAGAAGGTCAACCAAGAAATGCTTACCTTTATGCGAGACTATACAAAGCATCACCCCGAGCTTCTTCATATACACGCAACCGGTGCTATAGAGCGCGAAGCCGCAAACGCTATGGCAAAGGAATATGAACTCACAGAGTGCGAGAATATTCAAATTCTTGAGTATATTTACAATATGCCCGAGCTTATGGCGGCGGCGGATATCGTTGTGAGCCGTGCGGGCGCTATGACGCTCTCCGAACTTGCAGCTCTCGAAAAGTGTTGTGTGCTGATCCCCTCACCCCACGTTGCGGACAATCATCAGTACAAGAACGCAAAGGTTCTTGCCGACAGCGGAGCGGCACTCGTTTTTGAGGAAAAAGAGCTTGTCGGTTCAGTACTCACAGATGCTCTTGCCAATCTTATTTCAGATAGCGCAAGGAGAAAAGAAATGCACGAGAAAATAAAGACGTTTGCCCTGCCAGAGGCAAATCGAAGTATATATTTCGACATTTGTGCTCTTGTTAACAAAAAGAACGGAAAAAAACAGTAAATTTGTGTGAAAAAACATAAGTGTAACCGGATAAATCGTTTTAAATAACTTGACTTTTCACATGAGGCTATGATATAATTACTTAGGAGTAGTGTTTTTATTTTTCACAAAACATTGCCCACAGTACTTGTTTGGAAAGGATCGACGCGTTCGCGGGGGACAAGATGAACAATTCTAAAAACCGCCGGGATAGCAGATTCTTTTCCGGTGATGAAAAGCAATTAAACGAGATAAGAAAAAAGCAGAGTCTTCAGAAATTCGCAAAAAAGTGGCGTAGTCGGAAGCGCGCTTCGCGTGTTATGTCTGCAGGTATCTTTGCAGCTATAATCTTTATTTTTATTCTCGTTTGTCTTAGTATGTTCTTTCGTGTGAAGAATATAGAGCTCGTGGGTTCGTCCAGATACACCGCCGAGCAGATTATAGAGTATTCACAGGTTGAACTTGGCGAAAGCCTTTTCGGCATTACTGCATCAGATTTTGACGGCGCGATAGAGCGACTGCCGTACATAAACAGTGTAAAAGTAACACGCAAACTGCCGGATACTATTATTATTACGGCGATTGAGGACGAGCCTCGGTATGCGTCCGTCTTGTACGGGGAGAATTTTATTTTCTCGCGTGGACTTCGCGTGCTTGAGCAAGTGGCAGATAAGGGCGAGTTTTTAGAGCAAGGTCTTATCGAACTTAAGCTGCCACAGATAAATTCGGCAATAATTGGTGAGGGTATCGAATTTTCGAAGGAGGTTTCTCACCGCTACGTCAAGGCGTATTTAAACGCGCTTGAAACGAGTCCGCTTTATTCGAAGGCTACGGCGTTTGACCTGCGCGACCGCTTTTCGGTGGCATTGATAGCGAGTGACAAATATCTCATACAGCTCGGCAACGGAGATGAGCTTGCAACTAAACTTACCGCGGTGGCAGGTATACTTGACCACACGGTGTTTGCGGACGGGATTCCGGCAAAGATAGATGCGACGGATCCCACGCAGTGCCCGGTTATAAAAGATCCGAATTTTGTTGCGGAATTTGATGATTAGATCACAATAATTACTCTAAATATGCGTTAATCGTAAAAAAATATTAAACTTTTTCAAAAACTCTTGAAAAAACGGCAAAATCATATTATTATATTATTATAGTTAATATTTTTATCGATAGGGTTATCGATAATTGAGGATACAAAAAACTTAGGAGGGTTTCTGACAATGGCATATGAATTTGACAATAGCTTTGGAACTGTAAATATAAAGGTAATCGGTATCGGCGGCGGCGGTAATAACGCTATCAATCGTATGATTGCGGCAAATGTTCGCGGAGTTGAGTTTGTTGCAGTTAATACTGACAGACAGGCGCTTGCAAGATCCAACGCAGTCACCAAGATCGACATCGGCGAGAAGGTTACCAAGGGCCGCGGTGCAGGTGCTAACCCCGAGGTTGGTGCAAGAGCTGCAGAGGAATCTCTTGAAGAAATCAAAAAGGTTCTTGAGGGCACCCAGATGGTATTCGTTACCGCAGGTATGGGTGGTGGAACCGGTACTGGTGCGGCTCCCATCGTTGCAAAGACCGCAAAGGATATGGGTATACTTACTGTCGGTGTAGTAACCAAGCCTTTCGCTTTTGAGGGTAAGGTTCGTATGCAGCAGGCTGAAGAGGGTATAAAGAACCTCATCGATGTTGTTGACTCGCTCATCGTTGTTCCTAACGAAAGACTTAAGGAAGTTTCCGACACCAGAATCACTCTTCTCAATGCGTTTGAGGTTGCAGATGACGTTCTTCGTCAGGGTGTACAGAGCGTTGCAGAGCTTATCACTCAGGATGCTCTCATCAACCTCGACTTCGCAGATGTTACTTCCATTATGCTTGATGCAGGCTACGCTCACATGGGTGTTGGTACTGCTACCGGAAAGGACAAGGCTGCTCTTGCTGCCAAGGCGGCAATTTCTAGCCCCCTGCTCGAGACCTCTATCGCAGGTGCTCGCGGCATTATCCTCAGCATCACTGCTTCCGCAGACATCGGACTCGAGGAAGTTGACGTTGCAGGTAGTATGGTTCGTGACGAGGCTCATCCCGATGCAAACGTTATCTTCGGCCTTGCAATCGACCCCAATCTTCAGGACGAGATTCGCGTTACCGTTATCGCAACCGGCTTCGACAGTGCTCCCAAGAGCATGCTGAACACCGTTTCCGAGCAGGCTGCGGCAAAGGCTGCAAATGCTGCAAAGGCTGATGCAGAGCCTATGGAAGAGTCCAAGCCCGAAGTTCTCGACGAGGACGACTTCAGCGACATTCTCAATATGCTTCGCGACAATAAGAAGTAAGATTATTAAAAATGAGCTTGGTTTGGCCAAGCTCATTTTTTTGTTATTGATTATTCTTCTTTGTTTCCAGATGACTCTTTGTTATCAGAGGATTCTTTGACCGCGCTCGCGGTAGATTTTCTCTTAATTTTGCCTTTCAGTTTAGCGCCGAGGGTATTCTTTGAGATGTCCTCGCTGCTTTTCTTTATCTTTGCGGCAAAGGAATATTTGTTATCGTCGTTTTCGGTGAAGTTTCGTATTTCTGTTTCGGAATAATACTCGCTTGTTTCTGTGGGAAGGTCACTGCCACGGAGTCTGCCTTCCACAAACAGCTTAAAGAGCATATATAGGAGAGCGAATATCGGAACGCTCACAAACATTCCCATAAGACCCCAAAGACCGCCCATAACAGTTATTGAGAATAGCACCCAAAGAGAAGAAAGTCCGGTGGATTCGCCGAGTATTTTCGGAACGATAATATTGCCGTCTATCTGCTGAACGATTATGTTGATGATAATAAACCAGAGCACCTTCGACGGATCAACGATGAATATAATGAGCACGCCAGGTATCGCACCGATAAAAGGGCCGATTACTGGTATTATATTGGTTACGGCGATTAGCACACTGAGAAGTGGTGCGTACGGTATTTTAAATATGATGAATACTATAAAGATTACGATTCCGACTACGAGAGAGTCGATAACTTTTCCAAACAGATACGAACCGAATGTCTTATCAGCGTAGTTTCCAAACTCGATTACACTGTTGTAGCCGTGCTCGTTTGTAAATGCGCGAATGGTTTTCTTGACCTGCGCGGCGAGCTTCTCTTTTGAAGCAAGGATGTATATCGAGAAGAAAATACCAAGAATGAGATTGAGTACGCCATTAGCCATACCCGTAAACGCTCCTATAACAACAGGAACGTAGTCTTTTAATATTGTAAAGGAGTTTTGAATTAAGGTGTCAAGGTTGTTTGATATAACGTCAAGTTGGGCGGAGATATCGTAAATCTCCTCGCCGATTTCGGACGTTGAGAAATAAGTGATAATAGAATGGTAGAAGTTTTCGAGAGTAAGCTCTGCGGGATTAAAGATGGTATCGGGTAAAAATTCGTCAAGCCATGCAACTGTGTCCTTTATATAGCCCTCCATTTTTGAAACGAGGTCTGTTATACTCAGAATGACCTGTGGAATAATGAGCAAAAAGAGCACGGTCACAGCGAAGAGCAGAACTGTCAGAGCAAGGAATATTGCAAGTCCGCGCTTTAGCTTGAAGCGTCTTGCATTTGTGACTTTAAAGGGCAGAATGTATTTTTCCGCCAGCTTCATTATTGGGTTTGCTATGTATGCAACAACAAGACCGATATAAAACGGCGACATTATTGCGTTGAATGTTGAGATAAAGCTTTTTACGCCGTCGAAATTAACGAATACTGCACCGAGTATCATTAAAATAAGCGCGGTTATCACTACGTATACCGCGACGGTCGTATATTTGCGGTTCCAATCGAGTTTCAATTCAATTCCTCCGAAATTTTATTATATACCAATTTAATTATACTTCAAAAAATCACACGTTGTCAAGTCATTTTATAAATTATATGTTGACTGACTGATGGTTTTGTGAATATATGAAGGATTTTTTAAAGAAAATATAAATTTGTTGCCCTTATTATTGCAAAACTCGCCGATTTGTGGTATAGTAATACCTGTGGTATATTATTTATGTAATAAAACTACGAACTACAATTGATTAACGAACATAAAGCATATGTGTGAAAGGTCGACGGAAATGGAACTTAATATCAGCAAAAATTCGCCCGTCGCGCTTGACCGTGTGGGCGTATACGATGCCGATGTTATCGAGCGTGTACTCCGCTCACAGCTTGAAAAACTTGGCTTATCGGATATGTTCAAAGATAAAGTTGTTGCTATAAAACCGAATCTTGTCATGAAAAAAGCCCCCGAGGCTGCGGCAACTACGCACCCTGCAGTGCTTGAAGCGGTAATCCGCATACTTAAAGATAGCGCAAAGGATATCATAATAGCAGAAAGCCCCGGTGGATTGTACACGCCGCAAACGCTGTGCGCGACCTACAAAGGCTGTGGCATTTCGGCTGTTGCGGAAAAATACGGAATAAAGCTTAATCTTGATGTTACTTCACGCGATATGGAAGCACCGGACGGTAAAACTTCTAAGATGTTTTCGATAATTGCGCCGATACTCGACTGCGATGTGATAGTAAACCTCGCAAAGCTGAAAAGTCACTCACTGACTGGTTACAGCGGAGCGGTCAAAAACTATTTCGGCACCGTTCCCGGTGTTACGAAGTTTGAGATGCACGCTCGTTTCCCCGATTACAATGATTTTGGCTCGATGCTTGTGGACCTTTGCCAGATGCATCTGCAAAACAAACCAACCTTCAATGTGCTTGACGGTATACTCGCCATGGAAGGGAACGGCCCGACGGGCGGTAATCCGAGAAAAGTGGAGTGCCTGGTATCTGGTGCAAATCCGTTTACGGTCGATAATGTCGGCGCGGCTATAATAGATGTTGAGGGCATAATAATGCTTGAAGAGGGCGTGCGTCGCGGACTTGCCGCACAAGGTGCTTGTGAGGTAATGCTTTTTTCCGACGAACCCATAGAAAATTTCAAGGTCAGCGATTTTGAAAAACCGGATACGACTAAAAAAA
>JAZNLM010000004.1:0-49038 GCA_045579105.1 Candidatus Flemingiibacterium sp. | reverse complement strand
CATGGATTGGCGGATTTGACAAGCAACTTGCCGTTGCTATGCCAAGGACATTTCTTTGTCTTATGCGGCGCAGATAATTATTCGCGAAACCTATTGACAATCGCACTTATAAGAGTTACAATACAAACGTCTCCCGAACCGCGCCTCGCGCGAATTTCGTGAGACATTTTCATGACCACATATTTGACCATTTACAGAAAAAACTACACGTGCACAAAGCAGACGAAAGGCCAGGAAAGAAAATAAAACGCACTAAAAAGGGCTAAAAAAGCTAAAAAACACCAGAAAAAAGTTAGAGCCGGCGTTGGGGTGAAAGATGCTGTATGTAATAGACGTGCTAAAAAACTAATTTACGCCTAAAGACACAAAAAGACGGTTGTTAATATTTCTGCGTCAGAAAACATGCTACATATTTGATAGGAAAGAATTCAATAATGCAAAAATAAGCAATGCCGTCGGAAATGACGGCATTGCTTTAGCTTTTTTGATATATTTATCCGTTAAGCCTTGCCTCGAGCGCTGCAAGTTCTTCATAAAGCTCTGCAGGAACATGCTCACCAACAAGGGCGTAGAATTCTTTGATATTCTTAACGTCTTCCTTCCAACTCTCAACGTCAACCGTCAGAAGCTCACGGATGGTATCGATTGTAATATCAAGTCCCTCGATGTTGATATCCTCTGCAACAGGAACGTATCCGATAGGAGTTTCAACTGCGTCTGCCTTTCCGTCGCAACGGTCGGTGATCCAGTTGAGAACCCTCATATTATCGCCAAAGCCGGGCCAGATGAAGTGGCCTTCGCTGTCGGTTCTGAACCAGTTAACGTGGAAAATCTTTGGAGCATTAGGGATAACCTTCCCCATGTCAAGCCAATGCTTGAAATAATCGCCCATATTGTAACCAACGAAAGGACGCATTGCCATAGGATCACGGCGTACTATGCCGACAGCGCCTGCTGCTGCAGCTGTGGTTTCGGATGCCATAATAGAGCCGACAAAAGTACCGTGCTGCCAGTTAAAGGACTGATAAACCAGAGGGGCTGTCTTGGCACGTCTGCCGCCGAATACGATAGCGGAAATCGGTACACCGGTAATGCTGTTGAACTCGGAAGAAATGCAGGGACAGTTCTTTGCAAGAGCGGTAAAACGGGAGTTGGGATGTGCGCCTGCGGTTGCCGCTTTGTTGTTCTTGTCATACTTGGTATAATCCCACTTATTTCCTCTCCAGTCGATAGCGTTTGTGGGGGGATTATCGTTAAGACCTTCCCACCATACGGTGTTGTTATCGAGATCGTGGACAACGTTGGTGTGGATAGTATCTCGCATAGTTGTAGCGAGTGCAATGGGGTTAGACTTGTCGTTAGTTCCGGGAGCAACACCGAAGAAGCCGTTCTCGGGGTTAACAGCCCAAAGCCTTCCGTCTTTACCTACACGGAGCCATGCGATATCGTCGCCTACGCACCATACCTTGTAGCCCTTGGATTTAAAAATCTCCGGCGGAATGAGCATAGCGAGGTTCGTTTTACCGCAAGCAGATGGGAATGCCGCGCTGATATACTTGATTTCACCCTCTGGATTTTCAAGGCCGAGGATAAGCATATGTTCAGCCATCCAACCCTCCTTGCGTCCGAGATAGGAAGCGATACGAAGCGCGAAGCACTTCTTACCGAGAAGTACGTTTCCTCCGTAGCCGGAGTTTACGGACATAATAGTGTTATCCTGCGGGAAGTGAACAATATAGCGGTTATCCTCGTCGATGTCAGCCTTTGCGTGAAGTCCCTTGATATAATCAGGGCTGTCACCAAGTGCTTTGAGAACATCGGTGCCCACGCGAGTCATAATAAGCATATTGAGAACTACGTAGATGGAATCAGTAAGCTCAATACCGTACTTTGCGAAGTCAGAGCCAACAACGCCCATAGAATATGGGATTACGTACATAGTTCTGCCCTTCATAGAACCTGTGTAAAGCTTATAAAGCTTTGCATACATTTCAGTGGGATCCATCCAGTTGTTGATATTGCCTGCTTCTTCCTTGGTGGGGGTGCAGATATATGTTCTGCCCTCAACACGTGCAACGTCGTTTTCAGCGGTTCTGTGAAGATAGCAGTTAGGGAGAAGCTCTTCGTTGAGCTTTTGAAGCTCGCCGGTTGAGCAAGCCTCGGCGCGGAGAGCCTCAGCTTGTTCTTCGGAGCCGTCAATCCAAACTATTTTGTCAGGCTGTGTGATGCCTGCCATTTCTTCGATCCAGGAAAGAATCCACTTGGAATCGGTCAAAGCTTTGTTTTCAAATTTAAGCATAACTATACCTCTGATGTTTAATCTTGAAATCTATTTAAAATATCATAATAAGGAATTGCGAGGCCAGTACAACAGCGACAAGTGCGATAGGATAAGTTGCCGCATAAGCCGCTGCAACGTCTTCAGTGCCTGCTACATTGATAAGGGTTCCAAGCGCGGGTGTGGAAGTCATGCCGCCCGTGATAGAGCCGAGATTGTTAAGAAGGCTTAATTTAAGAACGTACTTTGCAAATAAGAAACCAACTATCATAGGAATGATAGTCATAAGTGCACCATAGAGGAAGTAAACCGGCTGGAAGCACTCGATAAATTTTGCGCCGCCTGCAATTCCTGCACCGATGAGGAAAAGCATAAGTCCGAACTCACGGAAAACCCTAAGAGTTGCAGCGGGGGGCATAAGGTTTATCTTGCCCATACGTCCGAAGTGTCCGAATACAAGCGAAATAAGAAGATAACCGCCGGTGGTGGTCAGCGAGAATGCGCCGATTTTGATGCTTCCGACGAGAAGACCAATGATAGAGGCAATTGCGAAGGGGGCAATTCCGAAGGAATCAATGGTTATAAGCTTCTCCGCGACAGCCGCATCTACAGGGTCTTCAGCGTTTCCGTCACTTTCATCGAGCTTCGCACGTTCCTTTGCCATATCAGCTTTTACAAACTTCGGAATAAGCTGAACAAAGAGAACAACTCCGATGACGCCGAAGATATATGCGATGCCGTTTCCAACGGCTACGTAGCTTGCGTATTCACTGCCAATAGCCTCTTTAGCCGCAGAAAAGGCGGGGGTAGAAGTAAGTGCGCCTGAGAAGAGACCGGTCATAATAGCCGTAAGCTCCTCTACGGGAACATCTTTCATGGTAACTTTCGCAAATGCAATGCAGCCTGCACATACCAATGCACCGGACACGATGATCAAAAGGCCGAGGAGGATGTAGGTCTTGAAGTTCTTTTTAAGATTTCCAAAGAACTTGGGACCTGCTATGAATCCTACCGATGTTACGAAGAGCATAAGACCGATATTTTCGATTATTTTCAGAGCGTTTGTTGTATATTCAGCAGTCTGTGCTCCAAGATTCCCGTAGAAGAGGCAACCGTAGAGTAAAGCGATAAGGAAAACACCCGCGGTACCAAGGCTAACACCTTTGATAGTTACTCTGCCAAGTAAATATCCAACTGCGGCAATAGCTAGTACGGAAAATACGAGAAAGGAAATTCCGCTTATATTAAGATTAAATTTTCCGTCAAAAAATTCAAAAATCTTCATTTTTTTCTCCTGAAATATTTTTGCTGTTGATTTTTGTAATAATCTGAAAATTATTTACACTTATAGATTTAAACCCTGACAAAGCCCTCTCCTATATTGAGAAGGCCTTGTGTTTGTTTAATTCTTTAGGCGTTACTATAGAAACGCATTCGTACAGTACACTGTGCGAAATTATTTCATAAGCTTCGCGTTGGGCTCATCGTACACAGGATTTCCGTGGGTGTAACGAGGGAGAAGCTTCGGAGAAACAACATCAGTCTTAATGCCTGCATCTGCCATTTCCTTAACAAAATCATCAACGTGCGAGAGGGAAAGCTTTGCTGTGCCGTCAGTCTTCTTTGCCGCAGTAGCCGCGTTAACTCCTGCGTTGCGACCGAATACGATGATATCAAGCAAAGAGTTACCCATGAGTCTGTTCTCTCCGTGAATACCGCCGACCGCTTCACCTGCAACAAAGAGGTTTTCAACCTCGGACATGCCGTTCTCGCCGATCTTGATACCACCGTTCTGATAGTGGAGAGTGGGGTAAATAAGAATCGGCTGCTTACGCATATCGATACCGTACTTGAGGTACATGCGAAGCATAGCGGGGATTCTTTTCTCAATAGTGCCCTCGCCGTGGATAAGGTCAATCATCGGAGAGTCAAGCCAAATACCCTGACCGCCGTCGAAGGTGTCGACACCGTTGCCTCTGCGGCACTCGCGTATAACGCTCGATGCGCATACGTCACGGGTTTCAAGCGGATACATAAATGCTTCACCGTTGGCATTGATAAGCTGTGCACCGATAGAACGAACCTTTTCGGTTACGAGTGCACCAAATATCTGCGAGGGGAACGCCGCACCGGTGGGGTGATACTGAAGCGTGTGAGCGTAAAGCAGAGGAGCGCCTGCTCTGTAGGCAAGAACAAGTCCATCTGCGGTTGCGCCGTAGTGGTTGGATGTCGGGAAGCCTTGGTAGTGCATGCGGCCCGCACCGCCCGTTGCGATTACTACAGTCTTTGCCTTTGCAATAAGCAGTTCCTTGGTTTCCATGTTCATAAGAACTGCACCTGCAGCCTTACCGTTTTCGTCCTTGATTATTTCGATAGCCGATGTGAAATCAACGACGGGAATCTGTCTGTTCTGAACCTCGTCACGGAGAACTCTCATTATCTCCGCACCGGAGTAGTCCTTACAAGCGTGCATACGCTTTCTGGACGTACCGCCGCCGTGGGTGGTTACCATAGTACCGTCAGCTTCCTTATCGAACATTACACCAAGGTCATTGAGCCACTTGATGCATCCGGGAGCATCGTTTACAAGCTTGTAAACAAGCTCGGGAACGTTCTTAAAGTGACCGCCGCCCATAACGTCGAGATAGTGCTGTGCGGGGCTGTCGTTAGGCTTATCAGCCGCCTGAATACCGCCCTCTGCCATCATAGTGTTAGCGCCACCATGACGGAGCTTGGTAACTATCATTACGTTTGCGCCGTTTTCGTGAGCCATAATAGCTGCCGCAGAACCTGCTCCGCCGCCGCCGATTACGAGAACGTCAACATCGTAGTCAATTTTGGTAAGATCAATATCAGCAGGATTAACTCTGGGATTTGCCTGTAGAATTTCAGCGAGTTCAAGCGGAACCTTTTCGCCCTTGTTGGGACCGATAGCAAGCTCTGCAAACTGGGACTTAATATGATCGGGATGGTTTTCGAGAAGGACCTGATCCTTTTCTTCGGCAGTCATACGGCGGGGATGGTTGCCTGCAAGTACCGCCTGAAGACGCGCATCACGGGTTGCTTCCACCTTTTTGATGGATTCAAGCATTTCTTTAGTATACATTTGTCAGCCCTCCTTATTTCTCGAAATCGCGGTTGTTATACATCTCTTTGAGTTCTTCGGCAGTTTTCTTCATAATATCCTGAAGAGCCGCCTCGCAATCACCGGCTTCGATCTCGGCAACGCGGTCAAGAAGATGTTTTGTTTCGGGCGCAAGATACTTTCCGTTAAGACGTCTTGCGAGAAGACCTACCTGCGGATGAGTAATACCTGCGGGGCAACGTGAAGAGCATACACCGCACATTACACAGTCGAAGGATTCTTCAGCGCACTTTTCAAAGTCGCCTCTCTGCGCATATGCGATATACTGCATTACGTTAAGCTCCTGAGTGCAGGCCTTAGTGCAGGCGTTGCAGCCGATACAAGCGTAAATTTCGGGATAGAGCTGCATCATAATCTGCTCGGTGGGCTTTACCTTCTTAATGTCATAGGGCTGCTTTACAAGCGGGAAGAAGGGAAGAGTTGCAATATACATATTATCTTCAACCTTGGTCTGGCAAGCAAGGCAAGTCTTAAGTTCCTGCTGTCCCTTTATGCGGTATATAGTAGCACACGCGCCGCAGAAGCCGCAGCGGCAGCCAACTCCGCGAACCAGCTGGTATCCTGCGTATTCCATGGCGTTTATAATGGTAAGGCTGGCCGGAACTTCGTATTTTTTACCGTAGAGGTAAATATTCACCATATTTTCCATAGTGTTCAATTCTCCTAATTATCAATATTCATCCGGAAGCTCATCCAACTCATCACAGCGGAAAACCGGACCGTCCTTGCATACATACTTCGCACCAACGTTGCAGCGACCGCACTTGCCGACACCGCACTTCATACGAAGTTCAAGAGTTGTATATACCTGCGTCTTATCAAAGCCGAGAGCAGAAAGCCCTTCTAATGTGAATTTAATCATGATCGGAGGTCCGCAAAGAACTGCCATTTTATTAGTATCAAATCCAAGCTCCTTGACGTAGTTCGGAACGAAGCCAACGTGTCCGTCCCAACCCTCCTGCTCACGGTCGATCGTCAGATGAACGTGAACGTTTTCGTCATTCTGCCATTCTTCTATGATTTCCTTGTAATCAAGAAGATCGTCCTTTGAACGTGAGCCGTAAACAATATCGATGCGGCCGTATCTGTCACGGTAGTGACGGCAGTAGTTTATAACCGAGCGAAGCGGAGCGAGTCCAACACCTCCGGCAATAAAGAGCATATCGTGGCCTGCGAATACGTCGTCAACAGGGAAGGGTTTACCGTAAGGACCGCGGACGGTAATCATCTGACCTACTTCTGCGGCGTGAAGCCACTCGGTAACACATCCGCATTTCTTAATGGAAAACTCCATATACTCTGTGTTTGTGGGGGAAGAGGTGATGGAAAACATCGCTTCGCCGACACCGGGAACAGACAGCATAGCACATTGTCCCGGTCTGTGATCAAACGGCTTTTTACCGTCAGGAGTAACGACACGGAAGGTCTTGATGTCGGGGGTATCTATGCGGACATCAGTGATAACGCCCACAACGGGAATTAAAGTTTCATTCATTTCAGCCATTGTTTTTACCCTCCAATGCTTTCATAACCTTAACAATATTCATGGAGATAGGACACTTCGCAAGGCATCTTCCGCATCCCACGCATGAGAACACTCCGTCGTTGTTTTCGGGGAAATATACAAGCTTGTGCATAAAACGCTGACGGAAGCGTTCCTTCTGCGAATTACGGTTGTTACCGTGCGCCATTCTCGTGAACTGCGAGTACATACAAGAGTCCCAGCAACGGTAGCGTACTACGCCGCTGTTTGTCTTGTAGTCACGGATATCGTAGCACTGGCAAGTGGGGCAAACAAAGGTGCAGGTACCGCATCCAAGGCAAGCTTCGGAAAGCTTTGACCACTCGGGAGAATTAAAGAATTCTTCAGTCTTACCGCCGCCAAAGGCATCTGCCTTAAGGTCAGCAAGGGGAAGGCGCTTCATAATGTTCTGAATTTTTTCCTTCTCCGCGTTTACCGCGGTATCGTCACATTCTTCGGTGACACCTGAAATAAGCTTCATAAAAGCTTCGCCTCGCTCGGTATTTGCACTAAGGTAAAGTGCATCACCGGCGATCCACGTGCTTACATCGCCCGAAGGCTCGGAAGCGTCGATACCAAACGTACCGCAGAAGCAATTTTCTGTGGGACGGTTGCAAGCAAGCGAAATAATAGTTCCGTGCTCGCGGCGGGAAGCATAGTAGCTATCGCATGGCTCGGAAAGGAACACGCGGTCGAGTACTTCAAGGCTTTTTATATCACACGCACGTACACCGAAGATGGCAAAATCCTCGGCTTCGCTTCTTGTGTCAATAACCTCGATCTTCTTGCCCTCTGTCTTGAACGCCATAAGGTCTTCACTCTGGGGGAAGAATAAATCCTTGGGACCTCTTACGGTGTTTCCGACATTACTCCAAACCACACCGGGCTGCCACTTGGTATAAACGGCGCCGTTCTTTTCTTCTGCGGGAAGGTAGAGCGACATAGATGCCGAAGCTGCTTCAAAAAGCTTATCTATATTAGCTAACGAACATTTACGCATGGTCGCATCCTCCTTTCACAACGTCGGAAGGTTCGGGATCGTCCTGTGTGAAGTTTACAAGCGGGGCACGCTGATCTGTACTTGCGCCTGCCTGATATTCACCGTAAGTTGCATTCATATCCTTGATGAACTTGCGGTTGAGAAGGTGAAGCGGTATATTCTGCGGGCATACTCGCGAGCATTCACCGCAGTCGGTACATCTTCCAGCAACATGATATGCACGGATGATGTGGAACAGCTTTTCTTCGAATTCTCCACCGGGGGCCTTGCTCTCAACGCCGGAGTCGGGGTTGTCGAATACACACTTTTCGCAAGTGCACGCAGGACAAGCATCACGGCAAGCGTTGCAGCGGATGCAGCGCGAAAGCTCGTTCTGCCAGAATGCAAAACGCTCGTCGGCACTCATAGCTTCGATTTTCTTAACCTCATCGAAACGGTCGGAGGAAAGCACTTCGCCTTCGTCGCCGATAAGCTCGTCGTATGCGACGTGCTTTCTCGACTTGCAGTTCACACAGCGCTCCGCGAGTACGTCAGTACATTTAACTGCTTTAGGCTCGTCATCGTAGAGGGGTTGAACAAGGAGTGAATCACCGTTCTGCTCGATTTTCGAGATACCTTCGCCGGTGATCTCACGGATACGGTGAATGTCAGCCATACCGTTGCAGGGAATGCCGATGGCGTATACCTTTTCGCGATCAAAGCGGTGCTCGCAAAGGAGCTGATTAAAGCTGTATGTATCACAGGGCTTTAAAAATACGAGAATCTTGCCTTCAATCTCACGGGTTTTCTTAAGAAGATATTTCGAAAGATTTGCGCCGCAAAAATCGTTGTAAATAAAGCCGTCTGCGAGTTCCTCTGTTGTAGTGAATACAGCGGGAGTCATATCGTAGTCAAACTCACCGCGCTTCCATCCGAGAACAGCGGCAACGGTGCCGTCACCGAGCAAGGATGCCGCGCGCTCGCATAATGATTTAGTTGTTACTGTTTGCATCGCAGATCCTCCAATCTCTTGTTCGGGCCAAGTGCCGTAACTTTTTCTACGAAATCGTTCATTGTAGCCGCAAACTTTGCACCTTCTGCCGCGGATACCCATTCAACACGGGTACGGTCGCGTTCAATGCCGAGATAATCGAGCATAGAGAAGAGCATCGACATACGGCGTCGTGTGTAGTAGTTACCGGTGGAATAATGGCAGTCACCGGGATGGCATCCGCACAGGATTACGCCATCTGCACCTCGCTGGAATGCGCGAAGAATAAACATAGGGTTAACTCTGCAGGAGCAGGGTACGCGAATGATTTTTACGTCAGCCGGATAAGCAAGGCGATTACTTCCTGCAAGGTCTGCGCCTGCATACGAACACCAATTACAGCAGAACGCAACGATAAGGGGCTTGAACTCTTTTACATCTTGCATATTGCATCTACCTCCGCCATGATCTGATTGTTTTTAAATCCATTAAGATCCATTGCGCCCGAGGGGCAAGCCACGGTACAAGCACCGCATCCCTGGCAAACCGCGGGATTAACAGATGCAACACGACGTCTTCTTGTCGTACGATCGGGCATTCTGAATTCCTTTTCCTCGTATGTGATAGCACCGTATGGGCATACGCGCTCACAGCTCGAACAGCCGTTACACATCATCTCATTCGACGAAGCTATACACGGGTTACCGGTCAGATGATCCTTGCAGAGTAGACCGATTACCTTACTTGCCGCCGCACCTGCCTGAGATACGGTTTCGGGAATATCCTTCGGTCCCTGGCACGCGCCGGAAAGGAACACGCCTGCCGTGGGAGATTCTACAGGACGAAGCTTGGGATGTGCTTCGGTGAAGAAATCATTCGTATCCATAGATGCGGTGAGCATTGTAGCGAGCGGACGGGCCGACTTGTCAGGCTCAATTGCCGCCGCAAGAACAACGAGGTCAGCATCGATATGGAGCTGCTTACCGTTTATGAGGTCAGAAGCCTGAACCTTGAGCTTATTGCCCTCGGGAACAACCTTTCCTACCATACCCTTGACGTAATGTACGCCATATTCCTCAACAGCACGGCGATAGAACTCGTCAAATGCCTTACCGGGAGTACGTACATCAATGTAGAATACATAAACATCGGTATCCGGATATTTGTCACGGGTGAGCATTGCGTGCTTTGCAGTGTACATACAACAGATCTTCGAGCAATATTCCTTGCCCTTTTCTGCACAGTTTTCGCATCTCGAGCCAACACACTGTACGAAAACGATAGTGTGCGGATGTACTCCGTCGGAAGGGCGCAGAAGCTTACCGGCTGTAGGACCTGCAGCATTTGTAAGACGCTCAAATTCGAGAGATGTAATAACGTCCTTGCTCTGACTGTATGCGAACTCGTCGAATTTATCCATCGAAATGGGATTGTAACCGGTCGCAACGACGATTGCACCGTATTTCTCGGTGATGTATTCGTCCTTTGCGTTATAATCGATAGCGCCTGCGGTACATACCTTTGCGCATACGCCGCATTTGCCGGTCTTCAGCATCGTGCAGTAGTTTGCATCGATTGTAGCAACCTTCGGTACTGCCTGCGCGAACGGAATATATATCGCACGGCGGTTGTCCATACCGAGGTTGAACTCATTGGGAACCTTCTTCTGCGGACATTTTTCGGTGCAAAGTCCGCATCCGGTACAGATATCTTCCTTAACATAGCGAGCCTTGCGCTTGATTTTTACATCGAAGTTGCCGACGTAACCGGTAACCTCTGCAACCTCACTATAGGAGTAAATCTTAATCTTCTCATTCTGTGCGGCATCAACCATTTTAGGAGTGAGGATGCAGGCTGCGCAGTCGAGCGTCGGGAAGGTTTTGTCAAGCTGTGCCATCTTACCGCCGATGGTAGGTTTGGTTTCAACTATGTCAACAGGGAAACCCGCGTCGGCAATATCAAGCGCGGTCTGTATACCGGCAATACCGCCGCCGATAACGAGCGCACGCTTGGTAACGGGCGACTGCCCGGGGGTAAGGGGCGCATTAAGATTAACCTTTGCGATAGCGGCTTTACCCAGAATGATTGCCTTCTCAGTGCCTGTCATCATATCTTTATGTACCCAAGAACACTGCTCACGGATATTGGCAATCTCCACCATATAGGGGTTAAGACCTGCGGCAGCCGCGGTCTTGCGGAATGTTGCCTCGTGCATACGCGGTGAGCAGGAGCAGACAACGATACCGGTTAGTTTATGTTCGTCGATGGCATTCTTGATGATATCTTGTCCCGCCTGGGAGCACATATATTGGTAATCGGTGGAAAAGACCACACCGACTTCAGTTTTAAGCGCCTCGGCAACGGCGTGAACATCAACTGTTCCTGCAATATTCGAACCGCACCAACATACAAATACGCCTATTCTCTGCATGGTAACTTCTCCTTTCTTTATTTCGTATATTTACGGAACGCACTGACAAGCAGCTGTCCGGGGATATTTTCGTCAAGAATTGAAGGAACGTCATCGGCCTTCATACGGTTTGCGCCCTGCTTTCTCACAGCGGTAAGACGTACCGCTTCAATAAGCTTTGCGGGCTCAACACCGCGAGGACAACGTTCTATACATGTAAAGCACGACAGACAGCGATAAAGTGAATCGGAATCAAGGAGCGGCTCAATCTCGCCGTTGTCTATCATAGATGCAAACTGATGAGGATGATACTCCATCTCATTATATGCGGGGCAAGATGCCGAGCACTTTCCGCACTTCATACATTTTCTTACATTAACACCGCTGATACGAAGGATTTCGTTTTTAAGTTCGTTACTCTTCATTTTAGTCCTCCTTTATACCAAGCGCCTCGGCAAGAAGCTCTGTAAAGTAAACTACGGGGAGTTTATCGCTGTGTTTTTCAAGATTGTACTTGCAAAGCGGACAAGCTGTTACAAGCATATCTGCGCCCACAGATACTGCGTTATCTATAATCTTGTTGCTGTTTCTCTCTGCTGTTATAGGAGATTCCACAGAAACATATGCACCGCAGCACTCGTTGCGTCTTGCGTAAATTACAGGCTCACCGCCGAGTGCGCGGATGAGGTCTTCGAGTATGCGCGGATTTTCGGGATCGTCCATGCCAAGTACCTTGCCGGGACGAAGAAGCAGACAACCGTAATACGCACCGATCTTTTTGCCTTCCAGCGGCTTTTTGACTGCCTTTGCAACGTTGTCAAATCCGACAACGTCACGGAGAAGCTCAAGATAGTGATAAACTGTTGCCTCGCCGTTGTACGGTGTTTCTTCTGACATATAACGGTTAACGCGATCGGCAAAAACGGAATCGTTTTTCATAGCATAATTTGTCTGCTTTACAACGTTGTGACATGCCGAGCAAACGGTTACGAGCGGCTGATTTGCAGCCTTTGCGGCGCGGAGCAGACGCACAGAGGAAAGCTTTGTGGCAACCTCATCGTTTGCAGTTGTAAATACGCCGCCACAGCACTGCCACATTTCAGGCTCCTCTAAGGTTACACCAAGCACCTCTGCGGATTTTTTTGCATATTCATCAAGATCCCGTGCCTTGTTCTTTAATGTACAGCCGGGAAAATATGTTACTTTCATTTATTACCCTCCCTGTATTAAACCATCTGTTCGGGATGGAACACCTCGTCGAACTTTTCGGCGGTGAGGAAACCAAGCTCAACACAAGCTTCTTTCAGCGAAATGTTGTCCTTGTACGCCTTCTTTGCGGTCTTTGCCGCGTTCTCGTAGCCGATGTAGGGATTGAGCGCAGTTACGAGCATAAGCGAATTGTGAAGATTGTGATGCATCTTTTCCTTGTTTGCCTTGATTCCCACAGCACAGTTCTTGTTGAAGGAAACTATAGCCTCTGATAGAAGTCTTGCGGACTGAAGGAAATTGTACGCCGCTACGGGCATAAATACGTTAAGCTCGAAATTACCCTGCGATGCCGCCATACCAACTGCAACGTCATTACCCATAACCTGAACAGCCACCATAGTAACAGCCTCGCACTGGGTGGGGTTAACCTTACCGGGCATAATAGAAGAACCCGGCTCGTTTTCGGGAATGAAAATTTCGCCAAGACCATCACGAGGACCGGATGCAAGCCAACGTACGTCGTTTGCAATTTTCATCATATCTGCCGCAGTCGCCTTGATTGCGCCGTGCGCGAATACAAGCTCGTCCTTCGATGTAAGCGCGTGGAACTTATTCTGTGCGGTAACGAACGGCTTACCGGTAAGCTCTGCGCACTTCTTTGCAACAAGTGTGTCAAATCCCTTCGGCGCATTAAGACCGGTACCAACAGCAGTACCGCCGAGCGCAAGCTCATAAAGCGGCTTTACGGCAAGTCTTAAAAGCTCAACGTCGCGTTCAAGTGAACTTCTCCAGCCGGAGATTTCCTGCGAGAACTTTATGGGAGTTGCATCCTGAAGATGTGTACGTCCGGACTTAACGATGCCCTCATTTTCTGCCTCAAGGCGTTTAAGCGTATCAATAAGCTGTTCCACAGCGGGGATAAGCTTGTCTTCGATTGCAATAACAGCCGATATATGCATCGCCGTCGGGAAAGTGTCGTTTGAAGACTGCGACATATTTATGTCATCGTTGGGGTGAGTTAACTCTTTGCCGATAATCTGATTTGCGCGGTTTCTGATAACCTCATTGGAGTTCATATTGGACTGCGTACCAGAGCCGGTCTGCCATACAACGAGAGGGAAGTGCTCCATAAGCTTTCCTTCGATAACCTCGTCGCACGCCGCACAGATTGCTTCAACCTTTTCTTTTGTCATCTTTTCAGGCTTAAGTTCATGATTTGCGAGAGCCGCGGCCTTCTTAAGTATTCCGAACGCGTGAACAATCTCGCGGGGCATGGTTTCAATTCCCACACCGATTTCAAAATTCTCATGACTTCTCTGCGTCTGGGCAGCCCAAAGCTTATCAGTGGGAACCTTTACCTCACCCATAGAGTCATGTTCAATACGGTATTCCATCTTTAATTACCCTTTCAAATATATTTAATTGAGAATTATTATTTCAGAACCGATACGGCATCTCCGATAGTTTTTTCAAGTGCTTCTTTGCCGTATTTGTCAACCTCAGACTTGTTCTTTTCGCCGTGTGTAAGACATCCTGCACCGCCGATACAACCGCCTACACATGCCATACCTTCGATAAAGTTTCCGTCAAGCACACCCTTGCTGAGTTTTAACAGCGCCATACGGCAAGCTTCAATTCCGTCACACACAACCGGCTTCAACTCGAAGCCGATGTTCTGTTCCTTGATTGCCTGAGCTGCCGCATCGGAAAGACCGCCGCTTCGTGCAAAAATTCGTCCGAAATAAGATGCGTTATCAAGCACGCCAACTTCAAGCGATGCGATATCGATATCGCGGCTGTCAAACAGCGCCTGAAGTTCTTCGAAGGTAAGAACCGTGTCAACGTAGGGTTTCACACTTTCAAGCTGCGCTTCGGCCTTCTTAGAGGTGCATGGACCAATGAAAATAACCTTGGCGTTTGGAGTTGTTTGCTTAATATACTTTGCGAGCACCGCCATAGGTGACATATTATGCGAGATGTGCTCTACAAGGTCAGGGAATGCGGACTTTATATACTGAACGAAAGATGGACAGCAGGAACTTGTGAGAAGGCCCTTTTCGGAAATCTCCTTTGCCTCAGCCATTGCAACCATATCAGCTCCGAGTGCCGCTTCTATAACATCGTGGAAGCCAAGCTTTTTAAGGCCCGTAACAACTTGACCGAGCTTTGCATAGGAGAACTGACTCGAAATTGACGGTGCAACAACGGCATAGACTTTATAGCTACCGCTGGGTGTATTTCGTTCACTCTTTTTGAGTATGTCAATGGCATTGACTATGTACGACTTATCAGTGATTGCTCCGAACGGACACTGATATACGCATGCGCCGCACTGAATACACTTTGAATTATCAATAGCCGCCGCCTTATCTTCATTCATAGAAATAGCCTTGACTTTGCAGGCGTTCTGACACGGACGCTTACGGCTGACTATTGCAGTATAAGGACAAACCCTTGCGCATGCGCCGCATTCCTTACACTTTGACTTATCAATGTGTGCCACATGGTTGTGATCGAAAGAAATTGCGCCGAATTTACATACATCCTCACAGCGGTGAGCGAGGCATCCGCGGCAGGCGTGTGTTACTTCAAATCCGCCTACAGGACATTCATCACAGGCAATTTCGATAACCTCAATTACGTTGGGATTGCTTTTGTCGCCGCCCATAGCAATCTTTACGCGTTCTCCGAGGATTGCACGTTCTTTATAAACACAGCAGCGCATCGTGGGTTCTTTGCCCGAAATAAGTCTTTTCGGAATATCCATCATATTATCGAGCAGAGTATCGTTCCATGCGAGCTTGGCAACCTCGCGTAGTACCTTATATTTAAGATGCTGTACTTTTGTATCAAATTTTCTCATAAATTTTCCTTTTTAGAAGGTTACGCTGTTTATAACAGCCTTAAGAGCTTCTGCGGACTGAAGCAGCTTCTTATGCTCCTCGTCTGTGAGCTTCTGTGTGAGAATGGAACGAACGCCGGTGTGGTCAACAAGAGAAAGCGAGCTGAGGCAAACATCGCTGATTCCGTATTCACCTTCGTGAAGCGAGGATACAGTCATAGCAGTTTCCGCGCTGCCGCTGATTGCCTGCACAATATGAGTTGAGGTCATTCCGATACCGTATACGGTGCAACCCTTGCGGGCAATGATTTTTCCGCCGGACTTTCTCACGTAAGTTTCAACGTCCTCGCGCTTGTACTCATTGGGAATTTTATAGGAAGATGCAATAGCGCTGTTATACTCTGACAGCGGAACACCTGCGATTGTTGCGGTGGACCAGGCAACAAACGACGTGTCGCCGTGCTCGCCGAGCACGTTGGCGTGAACCTGCTGCTTGTTTACATTGTAAATTTCCGCAAGGCGGGTGCGAAGACGGATAGTGTCGAGCACAGTACCGGTACCGAAAACCTGATTTTTCGGAAGACCGGTGTATTTTAAGAATGCATAAGTAAGAATATCAACGGGGTTAGCAACAAGTATGTAGAGAGCGTTCGGCGCCGCCTTGACAATTTCAGGCGCGATGCCCTTAATGATACCAACATTGGTCTGAACAAGCTCAAGACGCGTCTGACCGGGTTTTCTTCCGATTCCCGATGTGATGATAACAACATCAGAGTCAACAGCATCAGCATAGCTTCCGGCGTAAATATCGCAGTTGCCGATAATGGGGGTAGCTTGCTTGATGTCAAGTGCTTCGCCAAGCGCTTTTTCGGTGTTTACGTCAATTAAAACGACTTTGGAAGCCGCACCGCGTGCAAGCAGTGCAAATGCGGTAGTAGAGCCAACAGCGCCTGCGCCAATAATTGTAACTTTCTTTTGCATTTTTTTCTTTCTCCTATCTGTTAAAAATAACTTACCTTGATACGCTTACCCATTTTTGAAAGGCAGTTTGAGAGTTCCTTAACAAGGTTCATCTTAATATTGAAGTTAATTGGAAGATCCGGGTTCTGATGTGCCGGATTTACCGCTCTTCCTACATAGAAATTGATATCTGTTGCTTCTTCAAACAGAAGTCGGCTTATAAGTGACGCACCGTCCTTTTTGAAGTTCCATTCCTCGTATAATTCATTATCTCCGAGGTAATCCTTGGCATATTGGATAACCTTGTTCATGGTTATAACGCCCTCGGTAACAAGGTCAACACCTTCGATTTTGGCAATCGGCGGAACGTCGCTTCGCTCGAATGTGAGGCTGGTCTGCACAGGCTTGCCAAGATACTTTGCTGCAATTGATGAGGTCGTGCCGCCGCACACGATGTGTTTTCCTTCCTTTGAGAAGAAAAGTGACATCATACGGTTTGCATCGTCACGATTTGAAGGAGGGCCGAACAGAATGTTCATCGGTTCTCTCTTGCGGATTTTTACAACACACGATGTGGTATCGTCACCGGGCTTATGATCGTAAAGCTTATCGCACTCATCGACAAGCATAGTTGAAAGGTTTTTAGCTGTATATCCGCCTGCAACAAGTGTCTGCATATATTCGGCAATTTCTTCACGCTTCCAGCCGAAGTTGTATCTTCCGCCCATACCCGCGTGAGGACAGCCATCGCTCATCGCAATGAATACGTCGTCTTCCTGCAATCTTATTGTTGATTTGTAGATTTTCTTTCCGCCGATATTCATTTCGGTCTTGGGGTAATCATAGATCTCGAAGTTTCTGATAACGATAACGTGAGGATTATCGTACTGAATGATTTCGGCGAGCTCATTATTAAGAATGTGAATTATGGTGAAGGTGGAATATGCAACGCCTCGCAGCGAGCAAACGGGAAGTGTTGCCGCTATTGTTGAAACACACTCTTCAATGGGAAGTCCGGCCGCCATCATCGTGGATATAATCTTTGATGTAAGCGTTGAGAGAATACTTGCTTTTACACCGGAGCCAAGACCGTCGGCAAGCACTATGACTGTGGAATTCTCATTTTCCTCAACCACGTCCACATGATCGCCGCAGAGTTCTTCACCCACATGATTAATGCTTTTATGTCCTATATCTGCACACAAGTCATTCATCGCCGATAGACTCCTTTAGCTTAGTAAGAGCTATCTTTGTTTCGGCTGCAGTTTCACCGAGCAAGGATGCAATCTCCTGAACAATTCGCATCTGCTTTTCAACGACTGTGTTGGCAACCTCGATAGTCTGCTTGTTGATTAGAGCTTTTTTCTCGCGATCAGCTTCTTCGTCGGTTATATCGCGCATAATTCCAATAAACAAACGTGATTCCGGATCGTAAACAACCGTCTGCTCGACATAGCGCTTGTATTCCGCAAGGTATACAAGCTGATCTCTTACTCCGTGACCGCTGTTTTTTACTTCTACAAAGACAGTAGGGTCGAGAATTCGGATAACCGGTTCTCCGAGCACGTCGGATTCCGCGCGGATATTCATGATCTTACGCGCTGACGCGTTGACCTGCTGAACCTCAAAATTTTCGTTAAGGACGATAAGTCCGTACGGAGTGTTTTTAACGATAGTGTCGGAGAAGCTTTCTGCTTTGTCTTTAAGGAAGGGAAGACACATAGAGCTTTCCGCCTTGCCCTGAATAATGGCAATTGCCTTTTCACGGCAGGAATTATATCCGCATGAGCCGCAGTTAAGCTCATCAGCCGCCTTGAACTTACCCATTTGGCGGAGTACCGTCGTAATTTCGGCTTCAGATGGCTGTGCGAGTCTGTGCTCGATCATTGTGAAATGCTTTTTAAGATCCATAGGTGCGGGCTGTGCTACATCAAAGTCTTTATCGCCTGCATAATTGGATATCGTTATATAATCCTTGATAGGAGAAGCACGGTGATACTTTTCCATAACGGGACCGCCTATACAACTGCCTACACAAGCAGACATTTCAATAAAGCATTTGTGTATTTTGCCGCTTTCAATATCTTTTAACGCTGCGATACAGTTTTCAACACCATCCAGTGCGAGATATGTATACCCCGGCTCGTTTTTCGTCATTGTTTTAAGTATACCGCCGGTTGTTGGGAAGAAACGTGCGCGACTGTCCGGTGTGTTATCAATGTCCTGCTCGAGTTCAATTCCCTCGGCTTTAAGCCAATTTGTAAGTTCCTCAAACGTAAGAGCAACATCAACCAAACCTTCGTAATACTCCGCTTCATCCTTCTTTGCAACACACGGACCTATAAACACAGTTTTAGCATTGGGATAACGCCTCTTTATGTCAGCGCAGTGTGCCTGCATCGGCGACATAACATCGGCAAGGTACTCGAGGCAAGAAGGGAAGTACTTTTGAATAAGCAGATTTACCGAATGACAACAGGATGTGATTATAATGTCGCGGTCCTCTTCGTGAAGCATACGCTCGTATTCGGTCTTGACGATAGTTGCTCCGAGCGCCGTTTCCTCAACGTCGGCAAAACCGAGCTTTTTGAGAGCGCGTTGCATTGACGCTATTCCGACACCACTGTAGTTTGCTATAAACGAAGGCGCCAGGCTTACGTAAACCGGATCTCCGCTTTGGAGAAGAACGCGCGCCTTTTCGGTGCCGTCTACAATTTCCTTGGCGTTTTGGGGGCAAACAACAAAACAGTGACCGCATAGAATACACTCATTGCCTATGATATGCGCCTGATTGCCCGAGAAGCGAATCGCTTTTACAGGACAGTGACGGATACACTTGTAACAGTTTTTACAGTTGGATTTTTTCAGCGTCAAACAGTTTGGCATAGCCATCACTTCCTTTCGCTTTCAATTATGTCGAGTATGTTTTCTTTAAAAAACTCTCTGAAATTTTCTCTTGTAACACCGATGTGAATATCATCGTTTACCTGAACTGTAACGCCAACGCGATTACATTTTCCAATACAGAAGCTGCCCGAAAGAACAACCTCATCTTCAATATGGTGTTCTTCCACAGCCTTCTGCAAAAGTTCCACTATATCCTGCGAGCCTTTGAGATGGCACGAAGAGCCCACACAAACTTGAATAAACAGCATATCTTATACCTTTGCTAAAACTTCCTCGGCAAAAAACTGACCAACATTTTCGGGAGTTACGGAATGAAATTCTTCGCCCACTGTTACGCATACACCCTGCTGACATTTGCCCATGCAAAAGGTGCCTCCGAGCTCAACCTTATCTCCTATATTATTTTCGGAAATTAAGTGCTGAAGCTGTTCAACTACCTGACGGGAGCCTTTAATGTGGCACGAGCTTCCGATACAAACTGTGATTTTAAGCATGTTTTTACCTCACATAATTTATTTTGATTTTAGCTGCGGCAGGAGCATCTCCTACTACGCATATAGACTTTAATTTACTGATAATCGACAACGTCGATCCAACTCATCAAAAACTCGCGTTCTCTTTGGTTACCTTTAACCGATTGAGAAGCGGCGACTATAGGCATCCACTTATGAACATACTGTTTCTAGGTGCCACTCTTTTTTTTGAATTCTCTTCCATAAGCTGTTCAAGCGTTTTCCACTTGATATATTCGAAAACAATTGTCCACTTTCCATCGAACATTGCAAACTCTAAAATCTTTGGAATGTTAATCCCGGTTTCTTCGATTCTTGCCTGAGTGAGAGCCTCGTTAAGAACGTCAGCCGAATAGTTGGAACTGAAAGCCTTGATACATCTATCACCGTCACGGTAGATAGTCTTATCAATATCTTAATGCTATCACCCTGTCAAGCTTCATACTGATTATCTCCCTGATTATTATGAGTTTCTTCCTGTACTGCTCGTGTACTGTTTGCAAGTGAGATATTGAGATACGCCAGAGAAAGCGCCAGATTTTCCTGCTTTAGTACTACGCCGTGCGGTACATTCAGTACACATGGAGCAAAGTTCCATATTGCAGTGATTCTGTTTGCCACCAGTATGTTGCAGACTTCCTGCGCCGAACCTTGACCGACGGTTATGATTCCAAGCTTCACATTATTTTCTGAACAGTAATCCGGAAGCTCGGAAATAGGAAGAATTAGCTTGGCGTTCTTTCCAGGCTGAAGTACTTTTTCGTTACAGTCAAAGCCTGCAATTATTTTAACACCGAACTCTTCGAAACCATCATAATCAAGAAGTGCTTTTCCGAGTTTTCCAGCCCCTACTAAAATCGCATTTGTGAACTCATTATATCCGAGACAGCATTCAAGAGCATCTATAAGCTCTCTGCACTCATAACCGACTTTGGGTTTACCGGCACCGCTTACTGTTGCAAGATCCTTGCGGACCTGTACTTCGCCCAGCGCTAGCGCTCGAGCAATCGCAGCTGCGGAAATCGTATTACCGTGTTCATCGCTTTTTTTTTTCAAATATTGCAGATATTGTGGAAGTCGACCGAGAGTCGCCTTGGGAATGGAATGACGATTCATATGCTACCTCCAATAATTACATCGTTAATATTTTATCACACTGCGGCGTATTTGGGAATTATCAAATTTATATATCGAGGTTATATTTATCGATATATCTGTAATCGATAATAATACTATCAATAAAAACAGGCAATCTCGCACCTGACGAAATTGCCTTAGCGGTATGTGTTTTTAAGTCTTTTAAGTAACTGCAGGGTGGTTGTAATATCATAGAAGTGCTCCATACAAATCTTTCAAAGTAAATTATATCACACATTTTACATCAAGTCAATATTTGCTCTGTTATTTTTGTCAAGTTTTTAACTAAAAGGTCGTTTCTTATCGAAACGACCTTTTAGTTAGGTATCATCATTTAACGTATTTTCTCTTCGCCTCGCAAAGCTCGGTGATAAATTGCTTGTCAAGAGCTGTAAGCTTATAACCTTTTCGGTATATGAGAACGTCTTTGTAATTTCTTATATTATCCACACATTTTCGCTGTACAAGACCGTATCTGTCGAGAATTTTTTGCGGTACAGGTGACACCCACATAAATGTATCCGAATTTTCGGCAAGAAGATCAAATTGGCTGGCTCGTTCAAAAATAAATATACGGCGCTCAATATTATCTGGTAGTTCTTCTTTGACAACCTTGGAAAGGGGCATTGACGGGACATAAGGATCGGCATGAGCAATCTCTATGTATTGGGTAAGATCTTCAAATGTGATCGTTTCTTTGTCTGCAAGCGGATTGTCACGGTTCATAATGAGAATGTAACTGAATTCCGAGATCATTTCATATTCAAGCTCTTTTTCTTCAAGCATTTCCTTGAAAAATTTATCGTAATTTTCAGCATAACGAATAATTCCAAGCTTATAGTCATTGTGCAGAACATTATTAATAGTTCGTTCGGAATTTGTTTCTTTGTAGAATATTTCTGACGGATCGTCACTAAGACACTTCGAAAACTCGGCAAAGGCATCGGAAATATATGATGCACGGGGGACAGAAATGGAAAATTTCTGCTTTTTTGGTGAACTGTGCTTATAAAGTTTTTCTACATCATTGATTTGCTTCAATATACTCTGTGCATAGCCTATAAACTCAATTCCTTCAGGCGTCAATTCCATACCTTTGGCACTTCGATTAAAAATAGTAATGCCGAGATCTGCTTCGAGTTCCTTTATATAACGGCTGATATTTGGCTGGGCAATAAGAAGTGTTTCTGCGGCTTTATTAAGAGATCCAAGTCTTGCAACCTCAACCGCGTATTTCATGTGAAGTATATTCATAAAAGACTCCCTTTACTGTCACTTGGTTTTAACACGCCTTTATTATATCATAAAGTCGTGAGCAAATCAAGAGCTTTGTATCTGCTGATCTTGGTGTGATTTACTTATTTGAACAATAAAATTCCCATTTTCTGCTTTGGTGCAAATATTGGTAACCATTCAAACGTTTTTTGAAATGTCTTGAAAATTTACAAACCATATGGTATAATATCAATAAACAAACCATTTTATCAATGCAGAAAGGACATAGTATGAATTACCGTGATTTTGGCAGTACCGGCGAAAAGATATCCGCACTCGGCTTTGGCTGTATGCGATTTCCGGAATATAAAGAGGGAGAAAAAAATTTCGTTGATCAGGAAAAAGTAGACGAAATGATTGCTTACGCCTACAAAAACGGCGTAAACTATTTCGATACCGCGCCCATTTACTGCAACTCCAACAGCGAAGCGGCACTTGGACACGCAGTTAAAGATTTTAGAGATAAAATTCTCATTTCCACTAAATGTTCACTCGGAAAGGGATTGGATGCGGACGGTTATCGCGCTAATCTTGAGAGAAGTTTGACGCGACTTGGCATCGACTACATTGATTTCTACCACTTCTGGGGTATCAATCGAGGATCTTTCGATAACATCATGCTTCCCGAGGGACTGCTTGAAACAGCTGCAAAATGCAAAGAGGAAGGATTGATTCGCCACATATCTTTTTCGTTCCACGATGAGCCTTCTGCAATCAAGCATATCGTTGACACAGCCGAAGCACGCGGCGTGAAGATGGAGTCGATGCTCTGCCAATATAATCTTCTTGACCGCTCCAATGAAGAAATGATCAAATACGTAAATGAAAAAGGTATTGGCACCGTTGCAATGGGACCTGTGGGCGGCGGACGTCTTGCGGCGCCCACGGATCTTTACACAAAATTGACCGGCAAGCCTGCGATTGCAACTTACGAAATGGCGTTCAAGTTCTGTCTTGGTAATCCTCATCTTAATTGCGCTTTGTCCGGTATGCAGAATTTAGATATGGTGCAGAAAAACATTGCCATTGCCTCAGACGAAACGACATTCTCCGAGGCAGAATGGGAACAGCTTGGCGCGGCGCTTGAAGAGCTTAAGAAGTTTTCTGAGCTCTACTGCACTGGCTGTAAGTACTGCCAACCTTGTCCTTCTGACATAGACATTCCACGTATTTTTGGAATGTGGACACATTACAACGTATATGGACTCAAGGACCACGCAAAAAAAATGATGCGTAACTATATTGAGAAGGAAGGCAAGACCTTTGCGGATTGCAAGCAGTGCGGTCTTTGCGAGAGCAAGTGCCCACAGCATCTCAAGATTCGTGAAAACCTCGAAAAGGTTTGTAAGATTCTTTCTGAATAAAAACAGAACAGCTCCGAACTTGATGCTCGGAGCTGTTTTATTTACTATAGATATGCAGAATGGGTTGTTTTTAGTTATATATTATATTAAAACCCCGTCCAAATGGTCCACCTCGTGCTGAATTATCTGTGCTGTAAAATCTGTGTAGGTCTTGACACGCGTCTGCATTTCAGCGGTCTGATACTGTACCTTTATTGATTTATACCGCCTGCAAGGACGAGGACTGCCTAGTAGGGAAAGACAGCCTTCTTCGGTATCGTACGCACCGTCTTTCTTTATAATTTGTGGGTTGAGCATAACGGTGTAAATCGGTGATTTTCCGTTTTCATCTAAAAATGCGATAATACGCTTTTTTACGCCAATCATATTTGCCGCCATACCAACACAGCTATCTTTGTACGCGATAAGTGTATCGAGTAAGTCTTTGGCAACTTGCAAATCTTCTTTTGTTGCGATCTCCGACTTCCCCTCGAGGAAAATAGGGTCGTGAATAAGTTCTTTGATCATAATGTCTTGTTTTTCTCCCAATCTTCTCTCGTCATCAGCATAACATGACCTGTACGGATTTCGCCTAGAAGTTTTATCTCTATACCATCAGTTGTATGATGATAGACAAATCCTAATTTGTCTTGAACTCGCCGACTTTTAATGTTTCCGTGGTAATGACCGCACCAAATGCGCGCCATACCGAGTTCTTCAAAAGCATATCGTAATAGTTCACGCGAGGCTTCTGGAATGAGTCCTTGTCCCCAGAATGGCTTGCCTATCCAATAGCCAAGCTCGTATTCATCGTCACGTTCCGCAAGATCGTTGCGGTGAAGTCCGACACTGCCGATAGGTTTATCCGTCCCCTTGAGGCAAACGGCATAAGTTTCGGGTGAGGAAAGCACTGTGCGTATAATCTCGCGGCTGTTTTCCACGCTCGTGTGAGGCGGCCAACCAGCAGGCGGTCCTATATCAGGATTGCTCGCATATTTATATAAATCCTCTGCATCATCCTCTCGCCACGGGCGGAGAACAAGGCGGTTTGTTTCAAATATCATTGGTTTCCCCCGTTCTGTTTTTACAAATCCATGTCAAGTTGATACTTATCCTCAATCAGCACATAATTGGCATTGTGCTTCTTTGCAAGACGTAGGATATTTGCGTTATCCTCAAGTACACTTTCAAGTGTGCAACATTCATCGTCCAAACGATCTTCGATAATATTTGCATATTTTTTGATATCGAGAAAATGATTTTTTATGTACTCTTCGCTCATTACAAGGCAATAGTAGCGGATATTTTCAAGATATTCTGCATCAAAATCGTTTGCCCAATCGAATGGTATATAACATCCCTCGACAATCAAACTTTGCTTGTTTTCAATGGCGGTCTTGATGATTTAGCGCACGATCGGCCATAGGTATGCAGTTATGTCGTTATCATCGCTCATAGCTGTGATCCTAGTATTCCCGCTTCGGATGAGTCCCATTTTTAAGTGATCTATCGAGATATACGGATATTTGTATTTTTCGAGTAGTTTTTGCGCGAATACTGTTTTTCCCGTGTGGGATGCACCGGTAATTAAAATAATCATTTTTATCCTCTATGTGGTGCTTTACGCATTTATTTGATTCATCTCATCTACCGTTTTGCAAGACTTCGCTGTAAGTTCCACCCACGCGAGACAAAAACCGCTTTTTATTGCGTTACGAACAGATTTTATGTTGCACCAAGCGGCGCAGTAAAACGGCACTTTGACGCGATTTAAAATTTCAACGGCAAGGCGGGGTGTAAGGGCCGAGGCAATACCTTGTCCTCGATATTTGGGCGATACCGATGCTACGACGTTGTTACCGTAAGACACGAGCTGACAGGAAAAGAGCAGTTTAAGATACCGTCTTGCGCCCTGGCTCATCCTCGAGAGCACAACTACGTTTTTGCTTTTCCTGAAATCACTCGCATTGGCACCGGTATCAATAGCTGACTGCTCTATAGCCATTTTCAAAATTTCTTTGTTGGTCATATCCATTCTCCTTTACGGAGAGTAATTTTTTATAATTTCCATAATGTCGCGCTGATAAATATTTCCGCCCAGAACATCTCCGTTCGGTAAAAAGGACACGCATCTCACATCGCTCGCATCTTCTACATACGGATTCTCGGGGAGCTCATCTGAGAAATACTCTGTGAGATATTTTTGCGCATTTCCTTCAGGAAAAATAATGTTTCCCTTGTTTTCGATGATTCCTATATCGGCAAAGCTATCGACAATTTCGCGCGTTTTTCGATTGTATGGGTTATCGTCAGCTGCACTCACAAGCCACGCAGGCTGAAGGCGTATCGGGATGTGGCATTTCTTGATCTCGTGGGCGAATATCGTTACTGTGTCGAGCGGAATCGTCTCCTGATGAAAGGCGTCTACCGACAGCAAAATATAGTTTGTACCGCATTCCGCAAGTCGCTGTGCAACTGTGCGGATTGTATCGGTGTTTTTTGAAAAATAGCCGTTGGTTATAACTTGACGCTTCGGGATATTCAACTCTTTAGCCGCAGCAATAATAGCATAGACCGCATCTGTATACAAAAGCGGTTCGCCGCCGAACGCCATTACAGTTTTGATATCGTATTCCGACGCTATTTTGCGTACCGCATCTGCAGCAATATCGGGGTGAATTCGTTCTCCGTAAAAGGTGTGATTGCCCTCGGAGCAGTGCTTACACTGTCCCGTGCAGGCGTAGGTTATGACAAACTCAATTTTGTTCAGGCTTTTAAGGTAGGGATTCATATTAGCCTCTTGTATTCTCCATGCGCCGCTATATGACGGCACAAAAATAAATTAAGTTCAGATTAAAATTGGTTTGAGAATCATTTTTAATTTGAATTTGGTGTGTAACAGCCAATCTAAAGCAATGGCAAAATGAAATTTCACGCTACGTATCCTTTGTTAGCTATCAATATTTTCAATAGCTGTTATCAGCCCTTTAACGATATCGTTTATATCCATAAAGGGCTGTTTATTTTGCTCTTTGGAATACGGAATATGAATGAATCCGACTCTTGTTTGACTGTTTTGAAAGTATGCAAGCAGGGTATATAATACATCGTTGCAAACGTACGCGCCTGCGGAATACGATACCTGTGAGGGTATACCGGATGAATTTACAGCCTCTGCAATCTTTCGCACCGGCAAAGTGGAAAAGTATGCAGTCACACCGTTCTCAACAATCGGCTGGTCCTTTGGTTGATACCCACTATTGTCAGGGATTGAAGAGTGACGAAGGTTTATTGCCACAAGTTCGGGGGTTAGGGCGGCTCTTCCACCGGCCTGACCGATGCAAAGTATAACATCAGGGCAAATATCCTCGCAGGCAGCTATTACCTTTTGTGCGGCTTCGCCGAATACTACCGGTATAAGAAGCTTGGTTAAGGAATATTCGTTTATCTGTGTTGGTAAGTGAAATAATGCTTCCCAAGAAGGATTTATCTGTTCACCGTCAAATGGTTCAAATCCGGTTATCAAGAGTTTTTTCATAATGCTTCCTTGTTGAAAATTTAATCGTAATTCAAAACTGTACAGAATACCTATAAGATATTATAGCATGAATATGCTTAAATAGCAATGGTTTCACATTAAAAGTGAATTATGTGTTTACCTTGTCGGTATAAATTGTACTTCTTGTGCATACACTGATTTACTAATGAACTTACGAGGGGAAAATGATGAAACAATCTTTCGGACTTTGGGGATTTTTCGGATTTGCGGTGACTTCGTTAGGGGGCACGCTATTGCATTTTCTGTATGATTGGCTGGGAGAGGCTAAGTGGATAGCACCATTTTCGGGCGTGAATGAATCCACTTGGGAGCACATGAAGCTACTTTTTTGGCCGATATTCATTTATGCTATCATACAGAGCTTCTTTTTCAAGGACCGAGGGGATTTTTGGTGCGTCAAGCTTCGTGGAATTCTTCTTGGACTTATTCTAATCCCTATAATTTTCTACACTTATAACGGTGTAATCGGAAAGTCGCCGGATTGGCTCAATATAGCCATTTTCTTTATTTCTGCCGCTGTTTCATACATTTATGAAACCCGCCTTTTTAATTCTGGGGAAATACGCTGTAAATCGCCGAAGGCAGCTATCGCACTATTATCCATAATAGCACTGATGTTTGTTGTATTTACCTTTGTTACGCCAGAAATCGGCATTTTCAGAGATCCGTTGATGGGGACTTATGGCATATGAACTGTTAAGGTGAAAAAGTAAAAATAATCCGAATCAATCTCGAGTATGTTGATTCGGATTATTTTAATAAATCATAGGTCAGTGTTTGTTTTAAAGACGTTGCTTTTTATGACAATATAGACTATGTAGGTGTCTTGTAAGCAGATATATTCCGTATCCCATGGTGAATCCTGGGAAATTAAGAATAGCATCATCTACATCACTTACACGGTCAGGAAATGGGAGCTGTGATATCTCAATGCATAGCGTGATACCGCCATCGTCTTTGAGTACCCGAGTGTGTGTGTTTAGTACTTTGTAAACGGTCGCACTGATTGATATGATAATAGACTGATATCTTATCTGATGTATTTTATCTCCAGAAAGTGAAGTTTATTTCTACCTCAGTACCGTCCTTAGTAGCTAAAGTTGAACTTGCTTCGGTAGTGTATTTAGAATGAGTAGAAGTGGATTGCGATTGATTGAATATGCGAATTTGGGATTTCGTTTTTTAAGTATTCACGAAGCTTTTTTAGCTGTTTTTTGGTGTGGGATGTGTCTTGCTTCAACTTATAAGGATTGATTTATCTTTGTCTTGCATTATTTCACCATTCCGTAACCGCCGGCATATTTGCTCACCTCAGAGGCTACTACGAATACATTATTGTCACAAAGCTTTCGGATTTCTTTGAGTACTTTAGCCGCTTCACGCCGTGCA
Organism: Candidatus Flemingiibacterium sp.; assembly: GCA_045579105.1. Taxonomy (GTDB): domain Bacteria; phylum Bacillota; class Clostridia; order Oscillospirales; family CAG-272; genus Flemingiibacterium. The sequence goes on along the minus strand of JAZNLM010000004.1, from coordinate 20,580 downwards.
AGAATTATCAGAATCATATTCACTTTATCAGTGGATCCATAGCCGTCCAAAACGGTGTAGCCACGATTATTTTCGCTTAAATAGGATATTATCTTTTTTGTGTTTTCATCGTTGGCAATAAGTTGAAGATTTGACGTGCCAAGTGCAATTTTACCTTCAAGCGTCGAGCCGAGGAAAAGACCGGTTGCATATCCTACACAGTAGAATGCGAGCAGAAACAGATTGTCGCCAAGGGTACCGATAATAGTTGAGATCACAAGTCCCCATATTGCGCACTCAGTAAAGCCGAGCATGGCCGCTTTGAGACGTTGCCCCTTTACCATCATACAAGTTTTAAGCGATTGAATGGTTATCTCGACTATCTTCGCGGCACATACAATAAGGCACACCGCGATAGGATGAATTGATGAAAGTAATTCAGACATATTTTTTCTCCTTTATTGTTATATATATGGTTCACCATATAAACGGAATAATGCGGTATTTTACGCGTTTTTTATAGTCTTCATAGCCGTCAAGACCGGTTTTGAGAACTTTTTCTTCGTTGACTATCCGAACAGCTATAGCAATGATGTACGGCAAAAAGCAGAGCAGTGCCCACCACGATCCGAGAACCACAGGGATTGAGAGAAACAGCCATACAGTCGCGGCGTACATCGGGTGACGGACTATTCCGTAAAGTCCTGTGTCGACAATTTTTTGATCTTTTTCTACCTTTACAGTACGGGAAAGATATGCGTTTTCACGCATAACTTCGGCGTAAAGTGCGTAGGAGATTATAAGTACAGCAGATGCGGTTATTACTAAGCACATGGAAACGTTTGACCAGCCAAAACGAAAGTCAAGTCCTGCCACTATAAAACCTGCCATAAAGAGCAGTGCAGAAACGGCGACCACACCTTTTTGAGTGCTTTCCTCTTCCTTGGTATCGAGTCGCTTTCTAAGAAGATCGGGGGATTTTAGGAGCAAAATTATACCAAGCAATAGCATTGGAATAAATAAAAGCGCGATGAAAAGCCACGCATTCGGGTATGCAAAAGTTCCCGCGGGAAGAAACAACAATATTCCGACGAGCAGTAATCCAAACAGAAATTTTGTGAGTGCGTTAATTAAAAGCTTCATTGATGCCTCCGTGGTAACAACGATATAGTATAAATTTATTATACATCATTGTATTGATGTACGCAACCTTTTTTGAAAATTTACAGCGCATACATAAAGCAATTGTTGACGACCAATGCGCACTTTAACCTTAACTACTACGGTGAACAACTTCTATCGTTAAGCCGACCAAGGTTGAATTGTATGCAAATAACCTCAAAAACAGTAATAACTATGAGGGACTTGTTACTACCCACAAAAAGCCTAAATAATTTATATGTAATAAAAATCGGCAAAGATGTTATTTCTATACTAAATTTGTGGTATAATAAATTAAAAGGTTTGTGAAGATGAGGTGAAAAAATGATAGATGTTTCTGCTTTAACAAAAGAGTTCCTTTTCGCACTGGACGAAAAATTCAAAGACCGCGTTTGGTTTGTTGGTTTGCAGGGAAGTTACGGGCGCGGAGAAGCCACAGAAACAAGCGATATTGATATTGTGGTGATACTTGATAAACTGTCCGTATTGGATATAAAAGAATATAATTTGGTGCTTGACAAGATTTCTCACAGAGAATTTCTTTGCGGTTTTTTCTCGGGCAAAGACGAGATTTTGAGCTGGGAGCCGTCTGACCTTTTTTGGCTTTACTATGATACCATTCCGATACGCGGAAGTCTTGATGAGCTGTTACCGCTGATTGACAGCGTCGCTGTTGACAGAACAATTAAAATCGGCGTGTGCAATATTTACCATAGTTGTGTACATAATATGCTTTATGGTAAAAGCGGGGAGATGCTGACCGGCCTTTATAAATTAGCATCATTTGTAGTTCGAGCGATTTGCTTTAAGCAGACAGGGAACTATGTAAGACGGCAAAGAGACCTATTGCAAATCGTTTCCGCCGAGGAAGCTCAGATTATAAATACTTATGCTAACTTAAAAAACGGCGCTGAAGTTAATTTTAACGAAATGTCCGAAGTTCTGCTTGCGTGGGCAAAAAAATTGATTGGTGAATAAAATAATCCGTATACAAAATCCCGACAGATTTTTAAATCTGTCGGGATTTTTATTACTTATTCTTTTCTTGAGCTTGTATAGACTCAATACGGCTTGCAAGCGGGGGATGACTGTATTCCATGACCACGTTGAGCTTTGAGGGAGCAAGGTGCGCGAAATTCTCGCGTGCGAGCTTTTTGAGTGCGGTGATGAGCGATGCACCGTAGCCTTCGAGGAATGCCTGTTTGTCGGCGCGGTATTCCGCGTGGCGGCTGTATGAGTTCATTAGCATTCCCGTAACGGGAGAGATTATTTCGAGCGCGATACTCATAAGTATGTATGCAAAGCCGTAGTTTATACCGTCAAATCCGAACGCGCTGTGAAGTCCGATTACAGAAATTGATATCCACGCAATCACCGCCATGATAAGCAGATTGAATATGTTCATCGTCTGCATCTTGAGCACGTCCTTATGTATACCGTGTCCAAGCTCATGAGCAAATACCGCGCATATTTCGTCCGTGTCCATAGCGTTTACAAGATTGTCATAGAGTACTATGGTTTTCATTTTGCCAAATCCCGTGAAATATGCGTTGAGCTTTGTCGTACGGCGAGACGCATCCATTACGGAAATGGATTTCACCTTGTAGCCGTGCTTTGTGAGAAGCGCCATAAGGCGGTCCTTGAGTTCTCCGTCTTCAAGGGGCGTGAACTTGTTGCCCATACGGCTGAAAACGGGATAGAGGAACGAGATGAATAGGCTGATGACAAAGAGTGTAGCTGCGAAAAGTATGATAAGGTAATCGCCCATAGCGATGTGCAATCCTGCCAACAGGCAAACAAGTCCGAGTGTAAGACCAAATCCGAGCAGGGTGGAGCGTATTCTGTCAATAACGAAGGTTTTTGTGCTCGTACGGTTAAAACCGTATTTCTGCTCGATTACCATTACCGAAAAATAGCTTTCAAAAACTCCGATTACCGTGCTTACAACGCTTTCTAAAATGACCACAGCCAGAAGCTGCATAAAAAAGCCGTCGGGGAAAAGCGCGGCAAATGCGCTGTATGCATCCGTGCAGAGAAGCGCGAGGGTTGCGGCACCCGAAATCAGCGTGAATACAGTATTGAGCTTACAGTTCTCCTCACTGTATTTTTTCCATTTTAAGTATGTTTGAGAGTCGTAAACGTCTGATACACTCCCGGGTATTGGATTGTTCGCGCTGCGTGATTTTACGAGATTAAGTACGGTTTTAAAGGCACAACCTAGTATCAAAAGTAGGATAACTATTATTTTTAACATAATGTTTTTCTCCCCCTCTGTGTGTATTGGAACGCCGTAAACGGCAAATTCTTCAAAGAGTATTATAGCATAAAGAAATACTGTTTTCAAGCAATAATCGAAATATTTAGACACAATTTGTTTTAAACTGTGAATTGAATTTCGGGAAGATATTGACAAAGTATGAATTTTGTGATATACTTTAGTTGAATAAAATATTCAGGAGGTATTACCATGAATTTTTTTGAAAACGACTATACCAAAAACGCAACACAGCTTTTTAAAGAGGCGATCAAGCTCAAGAAGTACAAGGCGATGAATCCCGTGCTTGCAGTCTTCACAGCAATTTTTATGCTTCCCATAATAGTTGTTGATGCAGTTCTTCTGTGTGGACTTTATATTTGGGGATTCCTTTATAATCTTATGTTTATTCCCGTAAAGTTTATTCACGATGTTCTTAAGGCTGAGCGCGGCGAAGTAATGCATGCGACGCAGGCAATTCTTTATCTCGTTTCCTGGCCGATTGTGTTTACCGCGTACACGATTTTGTCCCTTACAGTATTTGCACTTAACTGCATCTATGCACTCACAGCAATATTTGCCTATATTTGGACACTTGGCGGCTTCAAGTTCCACGTAAGTGTAGCAAAGCTTGATGAGATTTCCATTAAGACGAACGGCAAGCTTCTCCTTATTCCGCTTATTTACATAATCGTTTGCGTGGCGCTCATATTTATTTGGCCGTTTATCGCTACGCTTGTAGAGGCTATTAAGTATCGTCTTTACGAATATGACGGTGCATTCAGACTTTTCTTCTCCTCTCTCAAAGTGGCTTGTATTGCAAAGATTCCGCTTACTGCGCTGTTCTCAATTCTTTACTCTGCAATCGCATTTGGTCCGCGTCCCAGCGTAAAGTCTGAAAACGAATAAAATTAAAAACATAAATCGGCAGAGATTTAACTCTCTGCCGATTTTTTTATGCTGTTTTTATTCGTGTTAATCTTGGTGTATTCTTCGATACCGCCTTCAACGTCACCGTCAAAAATTATTTTGCCTTTGCTAAGAACCACACATCTGTCGCAAAGATTTCGGATTGTATCCATATTGTGCGACACATAAATTACTGTGCGTCCATCTCTCTTTGCGGCACTGTACATCCTATCAAGGCATTTTTTCTGGAACGCCATATCCCCGACGGCGAGTACTTCGTCCATTATCATTATCTCGCTGTCAAGATGTGCTGAAATGGAGAAGGCGAGTTTTACATACATACCTGATGAATAGCGCTTTGCAGGAGTGTCGATAAACTCGCGTATTTCGGAAAAGTCGATGATATCCTCAAGCTTTGAATCAATCTCTGCTTTGGTCATACCGAGAATTGCTCCGTTTAAGTATATATTCTCTCGTCCTGTCATTTCGGTATTAAAGCCTGTGCCGACCTCAAGCATAGAAGAAATTCGTCCGTATATGTCGATAGAACCTTCGGTGGGGGCAGTGATGCGCGCAAGTATTTTTAGTAGTGTGGATTTTCCCGCACCGTTTCCACCGATAAGACCGATAACCTCACCTTTATTTATCGTAAGGTCAATACCGTCGAGCGCCATAAAACGCGTAGGTGCAACGCTCTTACCTTTCCGTATTTTAGTGTTTGGGTCATCTTTTTTTCGTATTTTCGCCCACTTTGACTGAAGGTCAGCCTTCAAAGTGTTTACGGTTATCTGACCGAGGCGGTATTCTTTTTTTATACCTTGGATTTTTATTGATGTTTCGCTCATATATATGACCATCCCTTTCCGCCTCAGTACTAAATCGTATCCATAAACGTCTTTTCAACTCTGTTGAAAATTATCACTCCTAAAAAAGCGACCACGGCTGTTATACTAATGGAAATCAGCCAATACGTAAGATTAAGCTCACCAACGCCGAGGAACGTCCAACGGAACGTTTCAACAGCACAGGTGACTGGGTTTAACATAATCAGTGAATATAATTTACTGCCTGCTACCGTTGATGCGGGATAAACGATAGGTGTTACATACATCCAAAGCTGTACACCGTAGGTCACGAGCATAGCAAGGTCACGGTATTTCGTTGTGAGCGCGGTGATTATAAGACCAAGTCCCATTCCGAGTACACCGAGGTACAAAAGTATGAATGGAAGGAGTATAATCCCGATATAATTCGGTATGACTTCACCGACTATTACGTAATACACCCAAAATCCTGTGAACAGTAAAAACTGAACGGCAAAATTGATTGCTCCTGAGAAAACAGTTGATATTGGAGTGACAAGTCTTGGAAAATAAACCCTGCCGAAAATTCGGGCGTTGGCTGAAAATGTTGTTGAAGTTTTCGTAAGACAAGCAGAGAAAAAGCCCCAAAGAGCAGTGCCGCCCAGATAGAAAAGCAATTTCGGAGCGCCGTCCGTGGAAATGCCTGCAATACCGCCGAAAACAAACGCGTAAATAAGCGTAGTCATAAGCGGTTGCAAGAGTATCCACGACGGACCGAGTAGGGTCTGCTTGTATACAAGTATAAAATTGCGCTTTGTGAAAAGCAAAATAAGGTCGCGATAACGCCAAAGCTCACGTAGCTTTAAGTCAAACCACGAGCGCTTTGCGCTTATATGTGTATGATATTTATTTACGCCTTGCTCCATAAGCCGGCCTCCTAGTGTTACTTAAATCAGAATTTTCTCCAAACCATTTTGTTAACGACACCTGTGTAAGATTGGATTATCTTAACGACCTTAGTCGAAACATTTTCCTCAATGTAATCAGGGACAGGTATACCGTACTCGCCATTCTCGTTCATTAAAACGGCACATTCAAGAGCACGTAGAAGACTATCCTCATCGATGCCTGCGAGAACGAAGCAGGCCTTATCGAGCGCTTCCGGGCGCTCTGTGGATGTGCGTATACATACTGCAGGGAAGGGATTGCCCACGCTTGTGAAGAATGAGCTTTCCTCTGGAAGTGTGCCGCTGTCGGAAACTACAGCAAACGCGTTCATTTGAAGCGCGTTATAATCGTGAAAGCCGAGTGGCTCGTGGCAAAACACGCGCTTATCAAGCACAAATCCGCTTGCCGCAAGACGGTTCTTCGAGCGCGGATGGCAGGAATAAAGGATTGGCATGTCGTACTTTTCCGCCATCTTATTGATAGCTGTGAAAAGACTTGTGAAATTCTTTTCGGTGTCGATGTTTTCCTCACGGTGCGCGGAGAGAAGAATGTATTGCTTCTTCTCAAGTCCGAGGCGAGTGAGAATATCGCTTGCTTTTATCTCGTCAAGATTAGCGTGAAGTACCTCCGCCATAGGTGAGCCGGTAACGTACGTACGCTCCTTGGGAAGGCCGCATTCATGGAGATACTTACGCGCGTGCTCGGAGTATGCGAGGTTAACGTCTGAGATTATGTCGACAATACGACGATTGGTTTCCTCGGGCAGACATTCATCCTTGCAACGGTTGCGGGCTTCCATATGGAATATCGGAATGTGCAGTCTTTTTGCAGCAATAGCGGAAAGACAGGAGTTGGTGTCACCGAGAATAAGAAGCGCATCGGGATGAATCTGGCTCATAAGCTTGTACGAGCAGTTAATGATGTTGCCCACAGTTGCCCCTAGGTCGTCGCCGACCGCGTCCATATATACCTCGGGCGCGTCAAGCTTCAGATCCTTGAAAAACACGCCGTTTAAGTTATAGTCATAGTTTTGACCGGTGTGTGCGAGGATAGTGTCAAAATATGTACGGCACTTGTTTATAACGGCCGAAAGGCGGATTATCTCGGGACGTGTACCCACGATTATAAGTAGCTTAAGTCTGCCGTCGTTTCTGAATTTTATATCGGTGTAATCGAGCTTTATGTTCATAAATACGATTATTCCTTTCTAAAATGATTATATAAGGTCTGTGATGGTTTTCGTAAAGGAGTTCGCACCTGTGGTGCGAAAGGCTCAAAACTTCGTGCCTAAAAACGATCTGTTTTCAGAGTCCCACCATCTTTTCGCTGTGACGGACACAGATAACCTTTATGTTGGATTTATCATATTTGAACGGATCACATACTGCTTCAGCCTATGGCTGTATTGTACAGGCGGCGCTTTTTGAACGAGAATGTTGCTCAAGTTGCCGTGTTCAAATGCAAACAATACGAGATCAACCGCCCCGTCGGCGACATAATGACGCGCGTCATTGTGCCATCGGTGATTGAAAGAAGGGGCTGCTTTAATTTTGTCAAACCAAGGCGGAATAGACGAGCCGTGCGAACACATTATGTTGATGTAACGGGTGTTAAACTCAATTTTGAGGCTTTGCGGCAGGAGTTGGGATGCTTGTAGAAAGGGCTATTTCTGGGGGACGATCCGTTTACTGTAAAATTTTATCGTATCTGCATCCGGGATAGCTTCAAGTGCCTCTACGATTACTTTTCCGTAGACGTCGATGAACTTAATGACATCATCAGCAAACACAATTATATCCGTATTGGAGTGTGTAGGTGATATGTTTTTGTTGATGCTTGATCATGTTGTATCTGTTATTGGGAAACGGAAACGGTTGCCATCAAAATCATGTTTTTAAAGGCACACCTTTCCGTTCGGTTTGATATAACTGCATTGGTTTGCAAATTTATTTCGATATATTTGGATGTATCCGTTTGATACATCGTTGTTATAAGAACTTACACTGTTATTAAAAATACTCCGTATGATTTTTCGTATCCGGGCTAATATGGTAATGTTTTAACTTTTGAGTACATTGTCGAGGGATGATTTTTCTTTGTAAAGAGGTTCGTTATGCACTATTGCCCGACTTTTATAGCTTTTGAAACTGTAGAAATAATATACAATTTTACCATATTATTATATCACACCGGAATGCCTATGTCAAGTATTGTTTTGCGCTTAAAGTGCAAAAAAATAAAAATTTTATTAAAAAAACTATTGAAAATCGCAAAAAATATGCTATAATTCCAAGAGTATTATTGCTTTTTTGGTGGATGCGTACATGACCGACACTCACGCGCACCTGCTTCCTCTTAGTTTGCTGCCGCCAAAGCACACGGCGCGACTGCACTTGCCTACTATGACGCGCTGAACTGCAGCGTCGATAATACGTGTGAAGCTATGCGCCAAGCGTTTGCACGCGTGCGCCGCGAGATACTTGTCGGAGAACGGCAGACTACCGATGACCGTATACGTCCGCTTATGATTTCCCTCGGATACACAGAAGGTGTTGAGAGCGACCACGAATATAATTGGCAGAAGGGCTCTACCCATATCGAGCTCCACGACAGACTTATACCGTCGTACAACAGGGATTATTACGCATATTCCGGAGAGGGTTGGCAGCTTGCAAAAACGGTTTCAAACGCTTCACTTGAGCATAAAATGAGCGCCGAGGACGAGATGATTTATCTCTTCACTCACTTTGCAAAGTATTGCCGAGATTCGGGTATCAGCGAATACTTAATTTCGTAGTACTTGATTTCAATTTTTTGTAAGAATAAAAACATGTAAATTCCGGTAAAACAGCTTCTCGTTAGAGAGGTTGTTTTTGCGTGTGAGATTATATTTTTTTTGGGGGAGAGCTTCTTCCGAAATAATTTCGCTTAACCTACAGGTGGATATCATGATCTTTCCTTGGATGACCGGTGGAGCACGTACAACCACCTAACTACTTTTGCTAATATCCCTCAAAATACATTTTTTCACAAGCTGGCTTTTTTACTTGATTTTACGACAGTTAAATGATTTACTACGGTTAAATAAATTGCGACAGTTAAAATCAAATAATAGTGCTTATTGCACAAATTGTGAACAAAAAAATTGGTTAATATTTTGGATGTTTTTTTTAACAAATCGCTTCCAATTCCTCTTTTTATATGCTATAATATATAAGTGGAAACATAGGTTGGTGGATTTATGCCCATTTTAAGTTCATATGACTCGTATTATATCCATCCGACGCGCCTGAAATGCGGTTTGAACGGCGGATGATATTGCAATAAATATTATGAACCAGAGGACACCACTCCCAACCGGAAAATATTATGTATGATGACTAAAAAGTAGAGATTTCTGATAGTTATCACGTAATCCGAATAATATAAAACGAAGGTTATACATCAATGACACAATATTACCGTATCGCAGATCTTGTAGTCGCGATGAATTCTTTCGGACGTATCGTCGAGCAGGCTAAACCTTATCTTATAGATGATGCTGCTGATGGAATAGTTCCAGACATACAAATAGCTTCAGATTACCAATCTTTGAAAAAGACCGCACCGCATCTATCAGATGAGGATTGCGAGTATCTGACCACCGGTGGTTCGTTTTACCGCCAACTTATAGACCATGACGGTATGATGATTCATGCGTCCGCTGTTGTGATGGATGGTAAGGCGTATCTCTTTTCCGCACCCTGTGGTACGGGAAAATCAACGCATACGAAACTGTGGCAAAAGGTCTTCGGTGAAGATAAAGTTAAAATGCTCAACGATGACAAGCCCGCCATCCGTCTTGTTGAAGGACAGTGGTATGCTTATGGAACCCCCTGGAGCGGAAAGCATGATATCAGCTCTAATATCAAAGTGCAGCTCGGCGGAATTTGTGTGCTTAGCCGCGGTCAAGAAAACAAGATAGAGACGTTCGGTGGTCCTAAGGCTGCGCATGCTATACTTGAACAGACTGCACGCCCGAGGGAGCCTCAGCGTATGATGAATATGCTTGAACTGATTGACAAGTTGCTTGAAAAGGTGCCGGTGTGGCGTATGGAATGTAATATGGATCCCCAAGCGGCCATACTTTCACATAAGGTAATGTCACAGGCTAAAAAATAAATGTACATCAGCGAAAGGAATTGGTATAATTATGAAGATCAAGGATGGATTTGTTTTGAGAGATGTTGCTGGCTCGTGTGTGGTTGTACCCGTTGGAGCAGACCTTAATTTTAACGGCATGATAACTCTTAATGATACAGGAAAGACGCTGTGGATGGCTCTCGGTGAGGAGACAGATGTAGATGGTCTTGTTACCGCGCTTACTTCTGAATACGATGTTGACGCGGATACTGCAAGAGCGGCTGTCGAAAAATTTGTGGAAAGTCTTAAAAAACATGGCTTTATCAACGAATAAAAATATAGCGCTTGATGCGCTAATGCCGCTCATACGAGAGCAGATAGCATCAGGTGGAACGGTGGAGTTTTATCCGCGTGGTATCAGTATGCTTCCGATGCTTAGACAAGGCAAGGATACGGTAACACTCTCGGCTCCCCCGAAACAATTAAAGAAATATGATCTTCCGCTCTATGTGCGCGACGACGGACAGTATGTTCTCCATCGCGTGGTAAATGTCGGTGAAACATATTCTTGTATAGGTGACAGACAGTTTAAACTTGAGCACGGAGTGCGTCATGATCAGATAATAGCCGTCGCGATCGCCTTTTCAAGAGAAGGAAAAACAATTTCCACATCTTCCTTTACATATAAGCTTTATTGTAGGTTTTGGCATAACAGTCGAGGTGTGCGTCATCTGTGTCACAAGGTAATCTTCAAATTAAAGCATATATTAAAGCATATAGCTCCAAATGATTAGAAAGGTAGACACAGGGGGGATAAACAATGAACCGAAATTCAATGAATGAAATAATTGATGGCAGCATTGCGGAGATAAATATATTAGACCTGATCCGATTGCTTATAAGCAAGTTGTGGTTGATACTGATATCAATGGCGCTTTGCGGAGCGATTGCGTTTGTGACATCAACATTTACGATTACACCGACTTATACAGCTACTGCGATGCTTTATGTAAACAACAGCGCTGCAAAGGTGGGGGATGTACCGATAACTATAAGCTCCGGGCAGATTTCTGCGGCCAAGAGCCTTCTTAACACGTATGTGGTAATTCTTAAGACTAGAACCACCCTTGAAGCGGCGATAGAAAAGGCAAACCTCGAAGGAGAGTATACATATCAACAGCTCAAAAGTATCATTTCTGCATCTTCTGTCGACAATACGGATATATTCAAAATAAGCGCTACCTGCGCAGATCGGGATGATGCGTTGCTTATCGTTGATACGCTTGTTGAGATACTTCCAGACAGAATAGCTGATGTGGTTGACGGAAGCTCGGTTAGACTGGTTGATCGCGCAGTTCGACCGGCGGCACCTTCGTCGCCGCCAAATGCGAGGTATGGAATCTTAGGTTTGCTCATAGGAGCAGTGGTGAGTTGCGGACTAATTATTATACAAGACCTATTAAACAATACAGTGCGCGATGTCGAGTACTTAAAACATAGATTTAATTTGCCTATACTTGCAGTAATTCCAGAGGCATATATGCCGTTGGACGGCAAGCAAAATTCCGGGTATAAATCAAAAAATAAGTATAAATATCGTTACAAGCGAAGATATTACAAACGCGATTACATAAAATATCGCATGGAAGCTTACCAAAAAATGCAGGTACAGGATGGTGGCGATGAGTAATGTTTAAGAAGAATAAATCTGTAGCCGGGAGTATGACCGGAACTGAAAAACAAACTACTAATAAGAAAAAACAAGCTGCTAATAAGAATAAGAAGAAAAAGGATATTTTCGGAGAAGATCAGAATTATGCAGTGATTGGTAAGAACCGCTCGTTTGCTGTGACGGAAGCACACAAACGTCTTCGCACAAATGTAATGTTCAGTTTTGCGGATGAGGGCGAGTGCCACGTTATTGGTGTAACGAGTTCGTTGGCACATGAGGGAAAGAGTACTACATCTATGAACCTTGCATATGACTTAATGAAGGCGGGTAAGAAAACACTGCTTATCGATGCCGATATGCGTCTTTCCAAGGTAGCAAAATCTCTTGGAGTTCATAATTCGCCTGGACTCAGCAACATGCTTGTTAGCAAAACCAACGATTTTTCTATGATTCAGCACTCAGCTTCACAGGACGGACTTCATGTTATTACCTGTGGGGATATACCTCCGAACCCAACTGAGCTTCTGGCGTCTAAGCGATTTGAACTTATGCTTGGTGATTTACGGGAGGAGTATGAGTATATAGTAATCGATTTGCCGCCTATAACAGAGGTTGCTGATGCACTTATTGTTTCGCAGTTTACTGACGGAATTATAGTTGTAGTACGCCAAGCGTATGCGGATAAGCGTATGCTTGACGATACGATAATGCAGCTTGATCTCAATGGGGCAAGAATAATCGGACTTATAATGACTTGCGTCGAGAATGCATCAAAGTATGGTAAGTATAAATACAAGAAATATTCCATCAATAAATTCGGATACCATGGAGGTTATTCTGGACACCACGGCTATTATTCAAGGGGCTATTATTCAAGAGGTCATTATTCACATCATGGGTATTATTCGTCGCATGGACACCGTTATTATGAAAAACATGACCAGAAAAGCCATCACGAAACCAAGCATACGGAAGATAGGGACGTCTGATGAGTGATAGTGTACTTCGTGCGTCCGAACGAAGATATGTTGACTTTCATACGCATATCCTGCAGGGGGTTGACGACGGAAGTTGCTCTGTAGAGCAGAGTATGCATATGATACGTACTTTGGCAGAGGATAATGTTGGGTTTGTTGTGCTTACGCCGCATTTTTACCCGCAGGTTGATAATCCCCAAAGCTTTATCAAGCGAAGGAATCATGCATTTGATGCGCTTTGCGAAGCATACGCCATGGAAGATGATATTTCTGACATTAAGCTTATTGTGGGTGCAGAGATAGAATATTTTGATGGGCTCGTGTGTATGGCGGACTATCCCGAACTGAAGCTCGGGGATAGCAACTGTATACTTGTAGAGATGCCAGCGCAGGTGTGGACCACGCGTATGGTGGACGATTTGCTTGAACTAAACGGGCGACCGTGCTGTCAAGTGGTAATCGCACATGTGGAACGGTATCTTTTTGCACAACGGCATGATGTTATAAACGAGCTTATGGAAAACGGTATTCTAATGCAATCTAATGCGGACTTTTTTATAGGAAAGCGTACATCTCGCAAGGCCTTAAAGTTTTTTAAAAAGGGATTTATTCATTTGCTTGGTTCAGACTGTCACAATTTAGTTGACCGTACACCGAATATCGGAGCTGCTCTCAACATTATAAAGAAACGCTTGGGTGAGGATGCAATTGAATTTATGATGGACGATGCGCGAAGCCTATTGGGATTTTAGAGCTGACAGTGTAAGTTTTACGTTTCAAAACGGGCTGTAAATGCCTATGGAAGGAAAGTTTCCACAATGTGGAAGCTACGGCTGTATTTATGAGAGGTAATACGGATAGCAACTCGAAAATAAAATATATAATTTTGCTGTGTATTTGCCTTGTCTGTGTGTGTGCGTGCATATGTTTAGCCCTTATCTATCAAATGATGCTTACCCGCGATGATGACGATGCTTTTGAAGCTTTGAGAGACTCGATAAAGCAGTTTGAAACGTCGCACACGACTGACACAAAAGACACGACAGACGGCGCAGATACGCTTCCTGTAATCGATCCTATCGAAGATACGTCGAATACACAGGGACTTCTTGATTTTGACACGCTGTGGCAGGTTAACCCCGACATACACGCGTGGATAGAGATTGAAGACACTAAAATAGATTACCCCGTGCTGCAAAGTCAAAGTAACGACAAAAAATATTTAAACACCGCATATAATGGGAAATGGTATATAGGCGGCTCTCTGTTTACGGAAGCAACCTACAATAGCCGCGATTTCAACGACCCCGTTACGGTGATATATGGACACACGATGCGCTCGGGAACTATGTTCGGTCAGCTTCAAAGAACCTACTCGGATCCAGTATCATTTGACGAGCATAATGACATAGTAATTTATCTTCCCGATGAAGTGCGTCATTATAAAGTTTTTGCCGCGGTTCCGTTCAGCAAAGCACATTTGCTTGATACGTATGATTTCTCGGTTAAATATTGGTACACTCGCTTCTTTAACGAGGTAAAACATGTAAGGGAAATCGGAGCGAACTTTGATAAAGATTCCTTTCCGCGCGTTGGTGACCGAGTTATAATACTTTCTGTTTGCCTTAACGAAGATACCACAAGACGATATCTTGTTATGGCGGTCTTTGAGGACGATTTGAAAAATGATGATGTTGGGAATGCTTCCAACTGATATATAATTTATTGTAAGGAGATACTACACAATGAAAGCATTACGTATTTTGACATTTTTTATGGCGTTCGCTATGGTTTTTAGTATAACTGCAGCGGCAGTACAATTTACGCCCAGCGTGGAGCGTAAGGATGGTCCCGAACTTGTTGAGGGCGACGACGATCTCATAATTACGCCTATTGCTCATCTTTATGATGATATTATTGACCTTCATATCGATATCGATGAAAGCCTTCGTGATGCTAAAGAAAAGCTTAACGATAATGAGTTGACTCAAATTGTAAAAGATTTCGAAGCAGTTTGGGAAAGTTTTACTTCCGGCGCACCTATTGAGCACGCGGTAATAAGCGATATCTTTGACGTGCGTTACTTAAGCGAGCTTGGAAGCGATGCAGAAACGGGTAAAGAGATTACCTTTAAAATCAAACTTCAGGGCATAGATGCAGATGACCTTTTCCTTATTATAACAGAGTCATATTCGGATCACCATATGGAGATAGTTGACTACACTATAGATGAGAACGGTGTTATCACTATTACCGCAACTTCTATGGCGGCATTTGCTATTGTTCTTGATGGTTGTCCTGATCCCGAATGCGATCACGACTCGCCTCAGACGGGTGTTCCCACTTATTTCGCACCTGCAATATTCGGTGCTGTATTCTTTGCGGCACTTGCGATCCTTTGCGCTATTAAGTTGAGAAAGGCATCTGCTAAGTAATCGGTTTTAGTTAAGTAATAATAAAATTAAAGGCGGATACAAAATGGATAGGAAAAAACTTACTAAAGGAATAGTAATCGTGTTGTTTTTTCTCGTGTTTGTTGTGTCCCTGATCACTATTTTTCGACTTGCCGAAAAGATTTTTAACCGCATGGATGAGTCACCTGACTCACTGAATTATACGAATACGGGAAAGTCGCAACTATATTATAAGGGAAGTCTTTACACTCTTGATGAAAACAAAGAGAGTGTACTTGTTATGGGTATCGACTCGATAACAACCCCGGATAATTCCCGTGCCGATTCACTTCAGGCGGACTTTATTGCGCTTTTAATTATCGACAAGCTCGATCATTCCTTTAGCGTACTTCATATTAACCGAGATACTATGACCGATATCACGCAGATAGATGATAACGGAAACAAATACGGCACGTACGTTGCTCAGCTTGCACTTGCTCATACGTACGGTGGAAGTGGAAAATTGCAGTGCCGTAATACGGTGTCGGCGGTTGAAAATCTGCTTTACAGCGTAAAGATCAACCATTATATTTCATTCACAATGGATGCAATACCGAAAATTAACGATAGTGTGGGCGGAGTTACCGTAACACTTGAGCATGATCTTACTGATATAGGCGAAGAATTTACCAGGGGTGCTACAGTTACACTTAATGGCGATAATGCTCTCAAATTCGTGCGCTACAGAAGTGCGGCGGCAACCACGAGTAACCTCGAACGTATGGAACGTCAGCGCCAATATATCACCGCTTTTGTAAAGCAATGCGTAGATAATGACCTTGATAATGCTCTTAAAACGCTTGTCGATGTTAGCGAATACGTAGTATCTGATCTTACGGCCAATCAGCTTTCGGTGCTTGCCGAGCGACTGCAGACGTATTCACACGGTGACATACTAACTCTTGCTGGTGAAGCTGTAAAAACCGATCAGTACGTTGAATATTACGTTGATGAGGCGTCAGCACAAAAAACTGTGATAGATCTTTTCTATAAAATTGAGGAGTAATTAAACGAATGAATAATATTTCTGGCGAACATCCCGAGATGGCATCTGCGAAGCCACGCAGAAAACGCCATCTCCCGCTCCAGGTATATGACCTTATTCTTCTTTTAATAGTAAACATACTGATGCTTGGTTTTTATCCGAGCAGTAAAAGTGCATTGGGCGCGGTTCCGTTTTTTTTGCATTTGGCGCTTACCTTTGTTTGTGTATGGGCGTGCAGATCTGGTTGCGGAGTTTATAGGCAAATATGGCGCTATGGTTATCCTATGGCGTATATCAGGCTTATCATATCGGACTTTTTTGCCGGTGTACTCTACCTTGTACTTCAGATTATTCTTCCAATACAAAGAATCACATTTGTCCGCGCGTTTTCTATAATATCTTTTAGCCTCTTACTTGCTGTTGCAATGCGAATGATGTATCAGCTTCTTTATGAATCTGCAAAAAATGCAGACAGAAAGCATGCAAAATTTCTTCGTTCGTTTATGGGATTTATCAGCGGACTTTCCTTTGAAAGTGAAAATGTTAACAAGGAAGAAGACAAACAGAAGGTTAACAATAAGATAAAGATTGCAATAGTTGGTGCGGGTCAGGTTGGTGTCATGCTGGCACAGGAACTTATAAAAAATCCTCGTTCGGGATACATACCGTGCTGTTTTATTGATAAGGATAAATCTAAAATAGGACGTCAGATATTTGATCTTCCGATAATTTCGGGTGAAGAAGATATTGAAAAAGTACTCGCGGATAAGGGTATTCAGGAAATTGTTTTTGCACTGCCGAGAGTTAATCCCAAGAGAATAAAAGAACTCTACGAGTTTTACAAAAAGACCGGCTGCAAGATTAAGGTTTACGACTATCCCACTATGCAGACTACCACTAATGGGAAACGTCATATGCGCGAGTTTGATATTGAGGAGCTTTTATTCCGTAAGCCTGTTCAGGTTAATGGTGAGCGTACCAATGCATACTATAAGGGAAAAGCGGTTCTCATAACCGGTGGTGGCGGATCTATTGGTAGCGAACTTTGTCGTCAGATAGCAAGAATGGAACCTCAAAAGCTCATTATACTTGATATCTGCGAAAATGGTGCGTATGATATCCAGCAGGAACTTCGTATGGCATACGGGGAGAAACTTAATGTGTGCGTTGAGATTGTTTCGGTTTGCGATGTGAACGGTTTGGAAAAGGTTTTTTTCTCACACAATCCAAACGTAGTTCTTCACGTAGCTGCGCACAAGCATGTTCCGCTTATGGAGCACAACTGCTGTGAGGCTGTAAAGAACAACATATTTGGCACGCTCAACGTTGTTGAGCTTTCCGAAAAATACGGCGTAGAGAGAGTTATGATGGTATCCACCGACAAGGCGGTTAATCCAACTAACGTGATGGGCGCTACAAAACGCTTCTGCGAGATGATTGTACAAAGCCACAGTCGTACGGGTACATCCACTACGTTCAGCGCAACTAGATTCGGAAACGTTCTCGGAAGTGCGGCATCGGTCGTTCCACTTTTCAAGCGTCAGATAATGAATGGTGGCCCGGTTACTATAACAGATAAGCGTATCATACGATATTTTATGACCATTCCAGAGGCAAGCCAGCTTGTGCTTCAGTCAGGAGCTATGGCAAAAAACGGTGAACTTTTTGTTCTCGACATGGGGAAGCCGATACATATTTTAGAGCTTGCAGAAACGATGATACGCCTTGGCGGATTCGAGCCTTACCGCGATATTGATATCGTTGAAACCGGTCTTCGTCCTGGCGAAAAGCTTTATGAAGAGTTGCTCATTCGCACTGAAGAGCTTGATAAGACTGAAAACAGTATGATATTCATAGAGCGTGACACTCCTCTCCCATTAGAAGAATTAAACGAAAGACTCGATATCCTTAGAACAGCGCTTGCTACAGACGATGATGATGTAGTAAAAGAGGCACTTATAAAGGTTGTTCCTACGTACTGTACTCCAGAAACGGTAAACACCAGGGAAAACCTTAAGAACACTATGACCAGTCTAACCAATACTGATGCAGAAATGCTTAAGATTTAATAAAAAAGTCAACACGGAGAGTATCTCGCGTGTTGATTTTTTTCATTATTGCTCTCTTTTATTCTAGCGTAACCCCTGTTTGTGAGGGGTGATAAATTATATGTATGTTGAAAAATCAACAGATATATCCTTGCGGGGGTGATATAATTAAGTCGTAAATAATAAATAAACCACAAGGAGAAGTTATATGAAAAGAAAAATAATAAGAATAAATGAAGATAAGTGCAATGGCTGCGGCTCTTGTGCCACGGCGTGTCACGAGGGCGCGATTGAAATGGTAAACGGAAAGGCTCAGCTCACGCGCGAGGATTATTGCGACGGTCTTGGTGACTGTCTTCCGGCTTGTCCGACCGGCGCAATTACATTTGAGGAAAGAGAAGCGCCTGCATATGACGAAGCGGCCGTACTTGCGGAGAAGGCAAAGAAGGATAACCCGGGTTCACGCGGCAGTGCGCCAAAGAAGCTTCCGTGCGGTTGTCCCGGTACAAACGCTAAAAGCATAAAGCGCGAGGCGTGCGCTGTTCCCAGCGCGAGTACGCAGACGGTTTCGAGTCAGCTTATGCAGTGGCCGGTGCAGATAAAGCTCGTGCCTGTCAACGCGCCGTATTTCGACGGGGCAAATCTGCTCATAGCCGCAGACTGTACGGCGTATGCTTATGGAAACTTCCATAATGAATTTATACGAAACCGCGTTACGCTTATCGGATGTCCGAAGCTTGATGAAGGCGACTATGCCGAAAAGCTGACGCCTATCATCGCAAACAATAACATAAAGAGCGTTACGGTGGTACGTATGGAGGTGCCGTGCTGCGGCGGTATCGAGCAGGCGGCGAAGCGTGCGCTTCAGGCGAGCGGTAAGTTTATCCCGTGGCAGGTCGTCACGATTACGACCGACGGGCGCAGGGTTGACTAAATATAAATTTTGTGGTATACTGAATTTGGTATACCACAATTTTTTGGAGGCGGCGCTTATGTTCAGACGTGACCACATAAAAAACAAGCTGACAGCGTTTGTGCTGTTAAATCTTGCTTTGTGCCTTGTGTTTCTCGTGCTTATACCCGAAAAGACGGGCGGCGGCAGCATACAGATAGACTTTTACGGAATTGAGCAGATGCTCGTTTACTATCCGCTCCTCGCCGTGCTGTACGGTATAGCGACCGCGGTGACGTCCTTTCGTGACTACGCATATGCAGGGCTTATGGGCGTGATATTCTTCGTCTGTGCGCTTGCAAACTCGCTCCGCTACGACATAGTCGAGCCGCCCGCAGCATTTGTGTATACGGGTATAATGCTCGCGTTTATGCTCACGACGTTCGGCGTGATTGCGTTGGTGAGAAAGCGGCGTGGGAAATGGGAATAATAAAAGAGCCTCAGCAAAGCCGCGGCTCTTTTGGCGTTTGAACGACAATCTCGTCATTGGGTGTTATTGATTACATTATTAAATTATATCATAAAAAATGAACAACTCAAGAGAAATCATAACATTAAAATAACAAATATACTCTCATATCTTGAATTGTTCATAAGTCTATGGTACAATTTACTGCTACACAAATTAAATCAACGATTTCAAAGAGAAAATCTCGCTGTTTTCATAGGGATACTGTACCCTTTTTACATTTTATCAGTTTGAATTTGGTAAAAGTGCAAGTTCCGCTGATGAAATGTAGGAGTATCCTCTTTTCGTTGAGATTTATGTAGCAACAATAGGAGTTTGCATTTTTCGGGTGCGTTCTCTTATTGGGGCGCACCTTTTTTATTTTCAATTTTACATTTAGAAAGGATATTTGTGTTATGGCAATGATTAAGTGTCCCGAATGTGGAAGAGATGTTTCTGACAGAGCAAACAGTTGTCCCAACTCTGGATTTCCGATTGCATCTAGTAAGCCAAATGGAAGCGTTATGATTAAATTATCCGTTTTGAAATCGACCGCTCGGCTTAATAATCAAAAAGTTTCCATTTCCTCTGGTGGCAAAATTCTTTGGCAAGGAACTTCAGGAGAGATAGCGGAACTGTATTTCGATGGCGCAACTAATATTACTGTAAAATATCATATGAGCTTGAATCATCACGCTGGTGAATGCACGGGTGTGGTTGACCCTGCAAAAACTAAAAGATATAATGTAACAGCTCGCCAAGGTATAATGTGTACAAAATTAGTGTTGCAACCTGTTGATGTTTTGGATGCGGACTAAATACAAATCATATCTCGATATAACAAGAGCGGAGGAAAATCCTCCGCT
>JAZNLM010000003.1:0-11143 GCA_045579105.1 Candidatus Flemingiibacterium sp. | reverse complement strand
TGCATAACTACCATGCCGGGGATTGTACGCATAGTACCGAAGTCCTCGAGGCACTGGTGGGTAGCACCGTCCTCACCAACGGAGATACCGCCGTGAGTTGCGCCGATTTTTACGTTGAGATGCGGATAGCCGATAGCATTGCGAACTTGTTCGAACGCTCTGCCTGCCGCGAACATTGCAAAGGTGCTCGCAAACGGAATGAAGCCTGCAGTGGAAAGACCAGCCGCAACAACCATCATATTGCCCTCTGCGATACCGCAGTCAAAAAATCTGTCGGGGAACGCCTTTTTGAAAACGCCCGTCTTGGTAGCCGCCGCAAGGTCTGCGTCGAGAACTACAAGCTTGTCGTATTTTGCGCCGAACTCTGCAAGAGCCGCGCCATATGCTTCACGAGTAGCTATTTTATCTGCCATTTTCATCTACCTCCATTAGTTCAAAGATGCAATAACAGCATCAAGCTCAGCCGCGCCCTGCTCATACTGCTCTGTCTTAGGCGCCGCACCGTGCCACGACACGTTGTTTTCCATATAGGAAATGCCCTTACCCTTGGTAGACTTTGCGATAATTGCGGTGGGCTTACCTTTGCAAGCCTTTGCGGCGTTTACAGCTGCCTCGATCTCGTCGAGATTGTGAGCGTCGATTGAAATTACGTTCCAACCGAATGCCTCAAACTTTGCCTCAAACGGAGCGGGGCTGATAACCTCATCGATAGGACCGTCGATCTGGAGTCCGTTCCAGTCAACAAAAGCGCAGAGATTGTCGAGCTTGTAGTGAGCAGCGAACATAGCGGCCTCCCAAACCTGACCTTCTTCGCACTCACCGTCGCCAAGTACAGTCCAAACACGGTTGTTGTAGCCATTAAGCTTTGCGCGGAGAGCCATACCGCAAGCTGCGGAAATGCCAAGACCGAGAGAACCGGTGGTCATATCAACACCGGGGATATGCTTCATATCAGGGTGACCCTGGAGCACGCTGTCGTGCTGACGGAAGGTCTTAAGGTCTTCAACTGGAAAAAATCCGCGATGAGCAAGTGCGGAATAAATACCGGGGGAAGCGTGGCCCTTGGAAAGTACGAAGCGATCGCGATCAACCTTCTTCGGATCCTTGGGATCAACGTTCATTTCCTCAAAGTAGAGATAAGTAAGAATTTCTGCGATAGAAAGGGATCCACCCGGATGTCCGCTCGCTGCAGAATAAACAGCGTCAAGCGCACCGCGGCGAATCTGATAAGCTATGCGCGAAAGCTCTTTTTTGCGAGATTCAACCATTATTTTATTCCTCCTCGGAGATTTATTTTTACGCGATATGCGTTAATATACATACCTAAAATTATTATACACCAAACGCTATGTTTTGTCAAGGGGATTTTAGGCAAATATCGCGCTCTTTATAGCTATTATACAATCCGAAATATAAAGGGCGACCGTTGGTCGCCCATATAACAAATTATTCTTCCCTCTCAAATTTAACCACGCAAACCTCGGGACGATTGAATATACGTACCATACGCTTTTTAGAGAGTCCTCGCGATACTACGTGGGTAAATCCATCATACTCGTAAACACCGCCTGCGTGGCTCGGAAAAATGCCCTGATGAGGCGCGTAAACGCCGTTGATAAACGGCGGCAATCGCCATTGTCCCCCGTGAGCGTGTCCCGAAAAAACCGCGTCAAATCCAAGCGTGCGGTAAATCTCATACTCCTCGGGACGGTGTGAAAGCAAAACCGTAAAACCTTCGTGCTCTGCAATATCAGAGAATTCCTCCGACAAAACCTCACGCCATTTGGTAAGTGTCGGACTTACCCTTGCCGCATCTTCGGCGAAGCGCTCGGCAAGATTGTTATGGTGTATCTCGTCTTTAAAGAAATAAGGGTCGCATACGCCACAAAGGAGAACATCGTCAAGTATGGTTTTTCGCGAAGCCCGATGCAGAAGTACAACGCCCATTTTCTCAAGTTCTTTGCAAATATGGTCGATATTAGGTATACTCGCCTCGTGATTTCCGAGCACCATATAGCAGGGAGCGATTTCAACTAACGCCTCGATAAGCACGCGTGAAGGATTCTCCTTGTCGAATGAGCTATCCTTCGGCTCATCGCTCTTGTCGTCTTCTACCATATCACCCGTTATGAAAATAACGTCTGGAGAAGCGTCTTTTACTGTGTCAATAAGCTTTTTCTGATTTTTGCCGTACTTTGATTCGTGAACGTCACTAATCTGTACCGCAGTAAAAGAACGGTGGAGTTTGGGCGATGAAATGCTATATTCCCTTACCTTTATTCTGTTTGAAGTTGCAGTTAAAGCCAAAGCGGCGCAGATAAGTGCGCCGCCTATATAAAACCATATCATTTTTCTCATTTTACTCTTTCACATCAGTTATAAGGAATATCTCGCATGAGGAGAATTCCGCACCTTCGGGTACTGTCGCTCTGAAATCAGCGTCAAGCGATTCAAGCAACTTGATATATCCCGTGAACACGACCTCGGCATTATCTGAAACAACGTATCGAATAACGCTTGCGCCTACTCCGAAGTAAATCTCCGAAAGCTCGCCCTCGCCCTCTGGAAGAACGTCTGCTACGTTGGAGTAATTGCAGACGAGGAGCGCTCCGTCATCGCTTTTGTAGGTTTCGAAAACACCGTCTAGCAACTGTGCGGATGTATAATCAGCAGTATCTTCCAAGGTATTGGGTTTTGCAGGCATAGCTCCGTGCGAGGGCGAATAGCCCGAGTATGCATCTGTGCTCTCAATCACCATATGGGTATTATCACCGTCAAGTTCAATCCCCGAATAGTTCATTTCGCCGGACGGTTCTTGAACACCAACGTTGGCATTCATATCTTCTGCTATAATATCTTCTGCCGCGTCGCCTGAACGAGCCATATCAGGCGCCGCATCGAGATTTTCAGTACCGCCGAAGAGATATCCCCTGCCGGCAACGATTATGACAATCGCTGCACAAGCCGCAACAGCAGTGCTCATCCAAGGCTTTATGCGCATTTTGGGCTTTAGTATCTTGGCGTTCTGCGGTGTTTTCACAACTTCTGCCATAACCCTGCCGTAAAGCTCAGACGGTACTTCTGACGAAGAGCTCTTAACGAGAGAAAGGAGTTCTTTTCTTTCCTCGAGTTCCTTCGCGCACGCCTCGCAGTCGGCGATATGCATTTCAAGAAGTGCCGCCTCTGAAGCATCAAGCTCACCGTCAATATAGTCGAATATAAGCTCTCGAATATCATCACAGCTCGGCTCTTTTTTGTTCAGTAACATAAAAATTTTATCCTTTCACGTCGGTTTTATTCCCGCCGCATTATTATCCGTACTCATTAGACGAAGCAAAATCAATTTTGTTCCATGTTTTTCGAAAATTCTTAAAAAATTTTACGGAATATATACCTCACACAAAAGTGCCTTGAGCTGCAGCCTTGCTCTGTTAAGCCTTGACTTGACTGTTCCGACCTCAAGCCCTTTCATTTCGGCGATAGCTTCGTAAGAATAGCCTTCCATATCACGAAGCTCTATTATCTCACGTGCATCAGGCGTGAGTTTTGACATCGCGTCACGTACAAGCATTACCTTCTCTCGACGCTCAATCATACGTTCAGGCGAAGCATTCACGCTCTCATCGGCAAACTCGAGCTCAATCTCATCGCCGTCCTTGTCCTTATATGTAGGTATCGCCTCGGTTGCTGTCGCCTTTTGATGTCGGAGAAAATCCAAACATGCATTCTGGCATATCTTATACACCCACGTTGAAAACCGACAGTCGCCGCGGTAGCTTCCGATTGAACGCCAAACCTTGATGAACACATTTTGCGACACGTCAAGAGCATCTTCATCGCTCAAAACCTTCAAACGCACAGAATTATAAACAAGCTTTTCGTATAGCTTCACTATCACTCCGAACGCCGCGCTGTCACCGTTCTGTGCGGCCCTTATGAGGCGGTCCTCCTCGCACGTATTAAATTGTTTATCTGACAAGTCGGCTTCGCCTCCTTTACCTATGCTGAATGTTAAGAAACCACGGATAAAAGTATCGCGCGCATCTCTTCGCGCGTGTTTGCCATGTTAAGCGCACTTCTCGCGCCCGATGCGCCTCGGATACCTTTAAGATACCATGAAAGCTGTCCGCGAGACTGAAGTACCGCAAGATGCTCGCCCTTTTCGGCGATAGCCGTGTCGAGCTGTTTTAGCGCGGTTTCTATGCGTTCGTGGTCGGTGGGCGGCGTGTAAACTTTGCCGTCAAGCGCGGCATGTATCTCCGAGAAAATCCACGGATTTCCCATAGCGCCGCGTCCAATCATAACGGCATCACACCCCGTACGCGCAAACATACGCATAGCATCTGCGGCGCAGAAAATTTCACCGTTTGCTATGACGGGCACGTCAAGTGCCGCTTTAATGCGCGCTATCTCATCAAAATTTATCGGTGCCGAAAATCTCCCCTCTCGGGTTCGTCCGTGTACACAGATGGCATCTGCGCCCATATCCGCCATACGCTTTGCGAAATCCAAACCTATTATATGTGCCTCATCCCAGCCGATACGCATTTTCACCGTAACGGGCATATCCGGCGCGACTTCACTGACTGCACATTTCACCTTTTTAACGATTTGGCCGGCAATGTCGGGGGTTTTGAGAAGTCCCGAGCCTTCGCCATTGTTTGCAACCTTCGGTGCGGGGCATCCCATATTTATGTCAATGCTTCTAGGGAGATTTTTCGTTCGGCAGTGCCTATATGATGCGCTCGCAACCTTTGCCGCTGCCTCTGCCATTATATCAGGCTCACTTCCGAAAAGCTGTACGCCCGTCGGCTCATTATCAAAGAGTTCGCCAAGAACGGCTGTCTTTTTATCTTCAAAATGTATCGCCTTGGCGGAGAGCATTTCTGTGAACATAAGCTCTGCTCCAAGGTTTTTGCATATATCGCGGAATGCGTGGTCGGTAACCCCCGCCATCGGCGCAAGAGCAATTTTATAGTCGAGTTTTTTCATAAACGTCCTAAAAATATATTTTTCTAAATTTTATCTCATCTTTGTTACATGCGTATGAACAAAGGAAGTGACAACCAAATTTTTTTCGCATAAGCTGTATTATCAAACACGAAAGGATTAAGTTATGTACATATACGTCGTTACTGAAGGCGACACGCTCGCCTCACTGTCCACACGCCTCGGTGTACCGCAAAGTGTACTCGCATCTGCAAACGGACTTCGTGAGCCATACTTGCTAACAGTCGGTCAAGCACTGCTTGTTTTAAACGGCGCACGAACTTATACTGTACGTGCAGGTGATTCAGTTTACTCGATAGCAAGGCAGTTTGGAATCACATTAAATCAACTTTGGCAAATGAACCCTTCTCTCGCCGGCGGTATGCAGATATATCCCGGACAAACGCTCGTTATATATCTTCCGCCAAGCGGTAATCCCACACCGATAACCACTGGGTACGCTTACCCATTCATCGACGAGGCACTTCTTCGCGCAACGCTTCCCTACCTCGACTATCTCGCCATTTTCAGCTACGGATTTCGTGCCGACGGAAGCCTTGTACCGCTTGACGATGCGCGTCTTCTCCAGCTATCCGCTGAATACGGTGTTTCACCAATGCTTGTACTCACATCAATAGGTGACGACGGACGTTTCTCCTCGTCGGCAGTCGCCTCTATGCTGTCGTCAACTGATACTCAAACATCACTTATAGGGAACATCGTAGCCACCGCGCAGCAAAAAGGCTACGCCGCGGTAAACTCCGACCTTGAATACATACCCGGAGAATTTCGTGATGCCTACAGCGAATTTATAAGAAATCTCGCCGCAGCCCTGCGTGATGTCGGTATTGAGCTTACTGTATCATTAGCGCCTAAAACCTCTGACGAACAAGCTGGCTTACTGTATGAAGGTATGGACTATGCCGCACTTGGTGCGGCGGCAGACCGCGTACTTTTGATGACTTACGAATGGGGATATACTTATTCCGAACCGCGCGCTGTCGCGCCTATAGGAAACGTGGCAGCTGTTGTCGACTATGCTTTAAGCGTGATACCACCAGAAAAAATCGACCTTGGTGTGCCAAATTACGGCTACGATTGGAATATCCCGTGGGTAGAAGGCACGGCGGCGCGAAGTCTTGGCAATATTGCGGCGCAGGAAATAGCCGCAGACCGCGGTGTGCCGATACAATTTGATGAGGCGGCGCAGACACCGTTTTTCAGATACACGTCAGAAGACAATTCCCGTCACGAGGTATGGTTTGAAGATGCGCGTTCAGTCAGAGCAAAGCTTGACCTACTCGCCTCTCGCGGACTTGGCGGCATTGGAGTTTGGCAGATAATGCGATGGTTTCCACAGTTATGGCTTTCGCTCATGTGATTATTCATCCCAGAACTCCTCGAGTGCGCCCATAAGCGCTTCGGCAGAGGGCGCTAGACGTATATCTTTCAAATGGTCGCAAAGAAGGCGCGAATACTGCGGTGTTGCATATCTGTCGTCAATAAGCACGCATACTCCACGGTCAACTTCTGTTCTTATAACGCGTCCTGCTGCTTGAAGTACTTTGTTCATTGCAGGATAGAGGTAGGCATATTCAAAGCCTGCCTCACGCGTTTCCTGGAAATAGTCCGCGATAATGTTCGTTTCAAGATTAAGCCTTGCAAGTCCCGTACCGACTACAACCGTGCCGATAAGCTTGTCCCCCGCAAGGTCGATACTTTCAGAGAACATTCCGCCAAGCACTGCAAATCCGACCGTTGCGCTGTTCTCATTAAAATGCGATAAAAATTTTAATCTTTCCGTCTCGGTCATATCGGACTTTTGCACTCGTATTTCCGCAGACGGATCAAAAAGTCGGTATGCACGTGCCACCTTGCCGAGCATTTCGTATGACGGCAGGAAAACAAGATAGTTTCCGTATCTCGCATTAACTACTGCATCAATTATTTCAACAACCGCTTCAAGCGTTCGTTCGCGATCGGCATAGCGAAGCGATACCTTATTCATTATCGCTGTGAAGAGCTGATCGCGGTCAAACGGTGAGGGAAGCTGTAAACGTGCCGCATTTTTAGCGCCGAGCAAGTCGCAGAAATAGTCCATAGGCGCAAGTGTCGCCGAAAAAAGCACTGTAGAGCGCACACGAGTCATACATCTGTCAAGCAGTTTGGACGGATCAATGCAGATAACACTCGCGCTGACACGCTCGCCGCGTCTTTGCGCGAGATGTCTGAAGTTACTGTCAGCGCGCTTTGTTGCGTCAGCAAACCTCTTTGTCGAAAATGCCGCCTCTCTAATAGCGTACGCAAGTGTTCTTGTGCCGCACGAAACCTCTGCGGCGTTGTCGCCGTTCACACGAAGCCACGCTGTCGCCGCCGAGAAAAAATCGCGGCAAACAAGTGCGAGGTCCGAAAACGGCTCATTTTGAAGCAGTGTTCCGCACTCGTCGTCGCCGTCAAAATACTGATTTTCCGTACATTTTTTTCGAAGTTCTGAAAGCTCAGCGACTATATTTTTAAGCGGTGCGTAAAGTATGAAGTCGCTTTCTGGTATAAGCGGAGCAAATATCGAAAACTCCGATAACTTTAATTCTGCTGAATACATTTCCCTTGCGCGGTCAATAAGATCGTGCGCCTCGTCAACGAGCGCTATCGACTGCGATGGGTCGCAGTCCTCATCAAAAAAGCGGCGCAGAAATACGCGCGGATCGAAAAGATAGTTGCAGTCGCAGATTATAATATCACAGTAGAGCGCCGCATCGAGCATAAGCTCATACGGACAAACGCAGTACTTGCGTGAAATCTGATCCACTGCATCTTTTGTTATGTCGCCAAAGCGTGTGAGAAGCTCATAAAGCGCATCCCTAATTCTGTCAAAATGTCCGTTTGAATATGGGCATACAATACTCGAGCAATCACCACAATTATCCTTGTTAAAGCAGCATTTTTCCTTGGCGTAAAGCGTTATGATACGCGCTTTAAGGCCGTGCTCTCGCATCATTTCAAATGCCGCCATCGGTGCCGCGCCGACGGTGGATTTGGGCGTTAAGTAAAATATGCGTCTTCCCGCACCCTCGCCGATAGCTTTAACGGCTCCGTAGCAGACGGAAAGCGTTTTTCCAATACCCGTGGGTGCCTGTGCCACAAGGCGTTTGCCGCGGCGGACTGCGCCAAAGGTTTCAAGTATGATATCCTGCTGTCCCATACGGTAGTCGCGGTGTGGGAATTTGAGTTTCTTTGCAGACGATTTAAACGCTTCGAAGCCCTCGCTCTCAAGCTTCGCAAATCGCATATATTCCGTGAGAAGCCCTACAACTCTGCCGCGAAGCTCATTTATGGTGAGTACGTTATCGTGATACTCGCATTCGTGTGTATCCGTTGAAACGAACGTGATGCGCACGGTCATTTTTGAATAGCCTTTGAGTGCCGCGTATATATAAGCGTAACACTCCGCCTGTGCCGTGTATTCGGGATAGTCAGACGGGCTTACAGAAGCAAGATTTCGAGATGTGGATTTTATCTCGTCAAGCACGGCTGTGTTACCAATATCGATTATGCCGTCAGCTCTGCCGGACAGTCTAAATGTAACGTCTCCAAGCGGTATATCAAGTGAAAGCGGCACTTCCGGCATATACCCTTCAGGTGCCTGTGACTGTACCATTTTGTGGAGTGCAGTACCCTGACGAAGGCGCGCAAAGCTCACAACGGGACGGTCAAGACTGCCACGCCGCATAACAAATGCTATAAGCTCACGTACTGAAATGTTAACCACAGACACAGACTCACCTCCGAGTTAAAATTGATTAAAGTAATTATAGTACATATTTGTTACCGGCGTATGAACATATCACATTTATCGACAGCAATCTACTCGCAAAAGCCTTTTAACCTAGGTGGAAATTACACGGTGTGTTTTTTCGTTTAAAAATAACTTGCAAAAACAAAGGAAATATGATATAATATAGTTTAATGAACAGAAATACGAGGACGTACACTATGTCAAAAAAAATAATAATCCGCGGTGTCGGGGTTGACAATGTCACCTTGTCAGAAGCCACGGAGATTTGCAAAGGCTTTGTGAGAAATCCCCACGGCACTCCTAAAGCCGTGTTCACTCCGAACAGCGAAATAATACAGTCCTGCGTTGAAAACGAGGATTTATACTCTGTTTTCAACTCGGCAGACCTCATAACGCCTGACGGCATCGGTGTGGTTTATGCTTCAAAAATACTTGGCAGACCGCTTAAGGCAAAATGTGCCGGATACGAGCTTGGACTTGAAATGGTCAAATACTCAAACGAAACCGGCGCAAAAATATTCTTTCTTGGCGGCAAACCAGGTATAGCAGAAGCGGCCAAGGACAAGCTTATTGAAACTTATCCGAATGCCAACATAGTCGGTACAAACGACGGATATTTCAAGAAAGAAGGCGAGGAAAGCGACGCGGTTATTGAAAAGATAAACGCCATATCACCAGATATTCTCTACGTTTGCCTTGGAGTACCCGTTCAGGAAAAATGGATACTTGCAAACCGTGAGAAGCTTACAAGTGTTAAGCTTTGCCTTGCGCTTGGCGGAAGCCTTGACGGCTATAGCGGCAACGTAAGACGTGCTCCAAAGATATTTATAAAGCTCGGTCTTGAATGGTTCTACCGTCTTGCCTGCCAGCCCTCGAGAATCGGCAGAATGATGAAATTGCCGAAGTTTTTATTAGGCGTGATTTGGTTCAAAATCAGAGGAAAACACAAAAACGATGTGATAAGAGGTACAGAAAAATGAAAGTAAAACTTCTCACTTACACTCCCGATGCGGAAAAGACTATTGCGGCGGCAGCAAGGCTTTGCTACGCCAAGAGCGATATTGACACGCTTACCGAAAATCTCACTCCCGAAAAGGTTGAAAGCTTTCTTAAAATGCTCGAGGACCTCGGACACGAGTCGCCCGTTGAGCATGCGTCTTTTACTTTTGCAATAGAGGGCGTTTCCCGTGCACTTTTAGCGCAGATTACACGCCACCGTATCGCATCTTTCTCCGTACAGAGCCAAAGATACGTTTCAAAGACAGATTTTTCGTACATAATACCGCCGGAGATAGATGCACTTCCTGAAGCTCGCGAGGAATACATCGCAGCAATGGAAGAGGATGCGCGTCACTATGAAAGCCTTCGACAGAAGCTTATAGAACGTCATCTTGAAACCAATCTTGCCGCAGGTATGCCCGAGGCAGAGGCTAAACGTGCTGCTGAAAAGAAGGCTAATGAGGACGCACGTTTTGTGCTTCCAAACGCCTGTGACACACGTATTATTATGACTATGAACGTTCGCTCGCTTTACAATTTCTTTAGGCTCCGCTGCTGCACTCGCGCGCAGTGGGAGATTCGTGAGCTTGCTATTGCTATGCTTAAGCTTGTACGTGAGGCTTGTCCTCTTCTCTTCGGCAAAGCAGGTCCTTCTTGCCTTTACGGCACTTGCTCCGAGGGCGCGTATACCTGCGGCAAAGCCGGCGATGTAAGACGCGAACTTCGATGAAAGAAGCAGAAAAACTCGCTATCGGCGAGAACCTTATTTTTGAGGGAATGACCTCTATCCGCGCGGTGATCACGGCTATTGAAGCAGGTAAATCGGACAGAAAAATTGTCCGTGTACTGGTTTCAGAAAGCCGTCAAGCGGCGCGTGCGAAGGAACTTTCTTATATAAAGGCTATATCGTATAAATACGATTTTCCTCTCCTCACCGTTTCCGATGAGGATATAAACGCTCTGGCGCTCGGCGCAAGTCACGGCGGACTTTTACTCGAAGCAACCGCACGTACTATTCCCGAGCTTACGGAAAAGGCGCTTTCGGCATATCCTAATGACAAGCGTTTTTTCGTAATGATAGAGGGCATCGAGGACCCATACAATTTCGGCTACGCGCTCCGCTCCCTGTATGCAGCTGGAGCAGACGCGATTATACTTTCGCCACGCAATTGGATGAGTGCGTCAGGTATAGTTTGCCGTGCATCGGCAGGCGCATCCGAAGCGTGCGACACGTACGTTTGCACGTCATGTGCAGACTGCACCAAGATTATGAAAAATCTCGGCGTTAAAATAGTTTGTGCGGATATGAAAAACTCCGTTTCAATATACGATGCCGATTTAAAAAAGCCGCTGTTTTTA
>JAZNLM010000002.1:0-18276 GCA_045579105.1 Candidatus Flemingiibacterium sp. | reverse complement strand
AGTGTCCTTATATCAAAAATTATACTTTTATATTATAGCCTAAAAGAGTGATATTGTCAAGTGCAGTCAAGTCTATTGTTGTATTTTTATTAAGCAATATCTACTTACGCAAAGGCATTACGGTACAATCAATTATACAACCGCAATGATTTTGTATAATTGATGCTGCTATGAAATCGCTCTTTTTATGAGTAGTGTGAGTACAAGAAGAGCATACAATGAAATCCGGCAATCTAACGTACACTGAAGAATGCATGTTAATCTATATTAGATATATGCTTAATGGATATCACTTTGTTATGTCTCATGACTCACAGCATAATGCGTATAGTATATTTGGTATAATTGATACGCGCTGTAAGCTGTCAGTGGCACGCTTTTTATCAGTGGCAGCTCGCAGAATGGAATCAAACACATAAAGTATCAACTCTGCGTGCGTGAACGAGAATAAGAAATCATGATAAGCAGAACAAAACAAGTTGTGACTGTACGCGTCAAATAATAAATACAGCGAGAAATACGCCAACATCTTACAGAAATACCTTAGTAAAAGCACCATATCGTGTTAATCGCCACACGTATATGCTACATCACGCGATTTGAGCTCATTTCCTTCCCCATATTATACAAAATTTGCATTTTGTATAATGAACTCTGTTTTTTCGAAGATGGGATTTTACACATTCCCCATCCCTTTGTTTCATATTATAAAGCGTGCCGCCGTTTATACGGCGGCACCTATATGCTTATAAGTCTTTTACAAATTCACCAATCGCTTCGAGCGCTCTTCCTATATGCTCAACTGAGTATGCGTAGGAAATTCGCGCGAAACCTTCACCGCATTTTCCAAACGCCGTTCCGGGAACTATAGCTATTCCCTTTTCATCGAGTAATCTTTGGCAAAATTCTTCGCTCGAAAGTCCGTACTGACCTATATTCGGAAAAACGTAGAATGCTCCTTCTGCTTCAAAGCACTCGATACCCTTCGCACGGAGTCCTGATATGATGTATTTTCTGCGGCGATCATACTCCGATGCCATCATCTCAATGTCAGAATCACCGTTTTTTAGCGCTTCTATAGCCGCAAGCTGACTTGTTGTCGGCGCACACATTATAGCGTATTGATGTATTTTGTGTATCTGCTCTACTATAGGCGCAGGTGCACAGAGATAGCCAAGTCGCCATCCGGTCATAGCATATGCCTTAGAAAACCCGGATACAGTTATTGTACGCTCCCACATTCCGTCAAGCGTTGCAATAGGTGTATGCTTGAAGCCGTATGTAAGCTCGCCATAAATTTCGTCAGACAACACCATAATGTCTGTGCCACGTAGAATATCAGCGATTTCCTCAAGCTCGTCACGCGTGAGTACAGCTCCGGTAGGGTTATTCGGAAACGGCAATATAAGAAGCTTTGTTTTGGGAGTTATTGCCGCGCGCAAAGCTTCGGGCGTTAATTTGAAGTTATCTTCTGCCTTTGTTTCAATATATACGGGAACGCCGTGGGCAAGCTCTACTATCGGACCGTAGCAAACAAATGCAGGAACAGGTATAATGACCTCATCGCCGGGATTTACAAGCGCACGAACACCTATATCTATAGCCTCGCTGCCGCCAACAGTAACGATGACATCTGTTTTGGGCGTATATACGAGGTTAAAACGTCTATTTAAGTAATTGCATATCTCCGAGCGAAGCTCCATTATACCGTCATTCGAGGTATAATAGGTCTTGCCTCGTTCGAGGCTCTCAATTCCTGCCTCGCGGATATGCCACGGAGTGAGAAAATCAGGTTCACCAACCGTCAAGGATATGACGTCCTTACGCTCACCAAGCAAATCAAAAAATTTGCGTATGCCCGACGGTTCAATGTTCTGAACCGTTTTTGACAAAATTTTAGAATAATCCATTTTTACAGCGTACCTCTCATGTCAACCTCGCACGGGCCATAAACTACTCCCTTATCCTTATATTTGCGAAGGACAAAATGCGTTGAGGTAGAAACAATATATTCAATAGGCGCGAGCTTCTGCGCTACGAAGAAAGCGACTTCCTTCATAGTTCTTCCCTCTATAAATACAGCAAGGTCAAAGCTTCCGCTCATAAGATAAAGCGACTGTACCTCAGGATAGTTGTATATCTTCTGTGCAACCTTGTCAAATCCGCGGTCACGCTGCGGTGCTACTTTGAGTTCGATAAGAGCAGTTACATATTCTCTGTCGGTCTTATCCCAGTCTACAAGAGTTTTATAGCCTAAAATTACACCGTCCTTCTCGTAGGTTTCAATCATATCCTTAATCTCGCCGACCTCTTTGTTGAGCATCACTGCGAGTTGTTCGTTTGTAAGTCTGCTGTCGTTTTCAAGCAGAGATAAAAGCTCGTTATTATTCTTCATTTGTCTGTACCTCACTTGATTATTTATTTTTTACGCGCGCCATTATTTTGCTATATGAAATTCCATATTTTTCGGCAATATCCCGCGCATAAGATTTTCCGTCCGGCTTGGCTCGTGTTATTTCAAATGAGCGCTCGGCACCGTTTATACCTGCCACGAGAGTGTCAATCGGCACACCGCCTTCTGTGGCGCATTTCCTGTTAATCTCGTCAATATGCGCTGACAGCTCATGCAGATGCGTTGAGAAAAGACAGCGACATCCGACCATTGAAAGTCCGGTTAAAACCTCAGAAGCTATATAAGAAGCCTCAAACGAACCGGTAGAACTAAAGGATTCGTCAAGCAACACAAGGCTGTGTCGGTCTACGACGTCAAAAATCTCGTTAAGACGGGTACATTCCTCGCCAAGTCTTCCCTTTTCTATGGTGTCACCGCCATCCGTCGGAAAATGCGTAAATATACCGCTGGCAGGTGATATTTTTGCGTTATCTGCGCTTACCGGCAGACCGAGCTGGGCGAGCGCCTGAACTATACCTATCGCGCAGGTTATAACCGATTTACCGCCTCTGTTCGGGCCGGTGAGAACGTATATTTTCGCTGTATCATCAAAGGCAATGTCGTTTTTAACCATAGGTGCGTCCACCTTAAGCGCCACAACGGGATTGTAGATACCATTTGAAGTGAATTCTCGCGCGTCCATATCACATATTTCGGGCGCGGCAAGCGCAAGTCCACGACTCTTCAAGGCAAGCAAAAGGTGCTGCGCCTTGGTAAGAAACTCGATTTCCGGCATTATATGAAGCAGAAAATCAGTGTTGGAGAGAACATAAAACTGTACCAGTGAGCGCCACTGACGTACGTCTGACTTAAAAATATTGTTCATCGCGTTGTTGAACGCGTTTGTGAAGGCTATCTTCGCGTTATCGGTGTGAGCGTTCGTGTACGGTACAAGCGGCGCGATACAGGTGTAATCGCCATCCTTAAAGTCCATACGAAGTATCTTATCAATAACTTTACCACTCTTGAATCGCTCTGCGTTAATACTCACAACGCCCGCATCTGTCGGACGAAATTCTGAGTCAAGATTTACACCGATAGTAACAGATTTTACATCATGCACCTTGGCGGTGAGTTCACCAAGCTTTTCGTTAAGCTCACGGTAATACTCACTTTCCCAAAGCTCCGTAACGGTTTCGGTAAGCTTTTTTAGGGCACGTGATTTTACATTATCCCCCACATCTGCAAAGCCTTTTGCAAGACGTGCTACAATGTCTATGTAAAGCTCCATTTCAGTTATGCTGTAGAGGTAGTTCTTCGCAACCTCCGTTTCACTTTTTATGGCGCGAAGCTCAATTATATCGTTAAGAAGCGTGAGTACACTTTTTAAAGTATCCACCACTGTGGGATTGTTAAGCAGATCCTCAATAACTTCGAGTCGGTATTCAATTGTTGCTTTGTCCGTTGTAAAATAGTCGGACAGCGAGGAGTTTTTGAGATCGAGTAGAAAATCAAGTCCAAGCTCTGATATTACACTATCGGAAATTGATACCTTGCCTGATGAAATCTCGTCGCCGTTTGGATAAAGAAGACTGAATGTTGAATCAAGCATTTTTAACTCCGTACTATTTAAAGTTCTATTTGTGTGAGCTTACCGTCACGCACAACGCACTGTGACTTAAATCCGAGAGAACGAAGCGCACTAGCCGCTTCTTCTATTCCCTTTCCAACATCCTCAGCAAAATGTGAATCCGAGCCAAAGGTTATAAGTTCGCCGCCGCAATCTCTATACATGACTGCAAGCTCATACCCGGGCATCGTTATGCTGTTTCTGCGAAGTCCTGACGTGTTTATTTCAAGTGCAATATTTTTTGAAATAAGCTTCTTAAAAATACGCTCAAAAACATCTGCGTACACCGTGTAGTCAAACGGTTTTCCGGCAAGGGTGAGGTAACGTTGAATGTAGGTAATGTGCGCAAGTGTGGAAAAGCCCCCGAAATCCACGATTTCTTCGGTTTCCGCGAGCATACGCTGCATGAGATATTCAATTTGCATTGCACACATATGGTCAAGCCTAAGCAAAGCGAAATCAGGATAACCACGTAAATTGTGAAGTGAGCCTATAATGAAATCGTACCCCATTTGGGATAGTATTTCTCTTGCTTGGGTAGGTTTTACGTGCGCCTGTCCCAGCTCGACTCCGTAGTTTATACGAATCTTCCCCGCATACTTCTCTTTTGCTTCAAGGATATACTGCTTCGCACCTTCCATATCGAAAGGCGGATAGATACCGTCAATAACATTGTCGATATCATAGTGGTCGCACAGCGATATCTCGTCAACACCGCGTGCAATCGCGCATTCTACGATGTCTGATATTTCGGATTCACTGTCGAACGAATACTTTGTGTGTATATGTGAGTCGTTAATATACAAACCGCCACACCCTTTCCACCTTCACACAAAAAATATATAACCACTTTATATTTTAGCACATTTTTCACATAAGTACAAGTATATTCGCAAAAAATTCAAAAATATTATTGTTTTTTGAAAAAAACTATGTTATTATATATTTGATTATATGCTTGTAAAATTCTATACGTTTACACATTTTTGAAAGGAGCTCCCCTTCGGGGGTTAGTTAACAGAGTATGAAGAAATTCATGGACGAAGATTTCCTTCTTGAAACAGATGTCGCTAAGGCTCTGTACCACAATTACGCAGCAAAACTGCCGATAATCGACTACCACTGTCACGTTTCGCCCAAGGATATCGCACAGGACAAAATATACAATAACATAACCGAGCTTTGGCTTGCCGGTGACTACTACAAGTGGCGCGCAATGCGTTGCTGCGGTATTTCAGAGGAGTTTATCACCGGCGACGGCTCCGACTATGACAAGTTCAGAGCATACTGTAAGTGTATGCCCAAACTCATCGGCAATCCACTTTACCACTGGTCGCACCTTGAACTTAAGCGCTATTTTGACTGCGATCTTATTATCAACGAAGATAACTGCGATGAGATATGGGCTATTTGCAACAAGAAGCTCCGTACTCCTGAAATGAGTGCTCGCAACATCATCAAGTGTTCGGGCGTTGAAACTCTCTGCACAACTGATGATTCTATCGACACTCTTGAGTGGCACAAGCAGCTTCGTGACAATCCTTCGTTTGACGTTAAAGTGTTTCCTACTTTCTGTCCCGACAAGGTTCTCGCTGTCGACAAGCCCGGATTTGCAAGCTACATTTCAAAGCTCTCCGAAGTATCAGGCGTTAACGTAATCGACACAGACTCATTGAAGCTTGCACTTATGCAGCGTCTTGATGTTTTCTGCGAACTTGGCTGTAAAGCCGCAGATCACACACTCGACGGCTATATGATATTCGCCGAAGCATCCAACTATGAACTTAACGAAATTTTCAAGAAGGCGCTCGCTAACGACGGAGTGGGACTTACCACAGAAGAAGTTACAAAGATACGTACTGAAATTATCGCATTTCTTGGTGCTCAGTATAAGTGCCGTAGACTCGTTATGCAGATACACTTCGGAGTAAACCGAAATCAGAATACCCGGATGTTCAAGAAGCTCGGTCCGGATACAGGTTACGACACAATCGGCAACTACGATATGATAACACCGCTTTCTAAACTTCTTAACAAAATGGAGCAGAACGACAAGCTTCCTAGAACTATTCTCTATTCTATCAGCCCCAGCGACAATGCGGCTGTGTGTACACTTTGCGGTTGTTTTGAATCTTCGGGTGACGGTAAGCCTCTCGTTATGCAGGGATCTGCCTGGTGGTTTAATGACAACCTCGACGGTATGCGCCGTCAGATGACCGACCTTGCCAACCTCAACGCACTCGGACAGTTCCTCGGTATGCTCACTGACTCGCGCTCATTCCTCTCCTACGCCCGACACGAATATTTCCGTCGTATTCTCTGCAACCTTATAGGTAAATGGGTTGAAAATGGTGAATATCCCGAAGACGTTGATGCACTCGCAGAGCTTGTTGTTGACATTTGCTACAACAACACCAAGAGTTACTTTGGTTTTTGATATATGGATAAGCTAATAAGAAAAAAGCGTATGATAACGGCTATCGTTATATTGCTTGTGTGTTCCCTTATCTGTGGCATTATCCTTTCGCTTGGAGATAAGGTAAATCCCTCGGTTAACGATACGCCAGAAACCACGCTTCGCCCACTTCTCGAAATACCAAATTGGGACGAGAACATATATGAGGATAAGGAATGGCTTGATCAAAACCGTTATATTACGTATATCGATGGCGGTGTCTCTGTGACTATAACCGATGGTATTTACGATGACTACGGCATATGCGTTGACTTTATGGCACTTTACTTTGAGGCTTTAATGCAAGGCAACGCCGATGCATTGTGCGGATTCTATGCTGACGAATATTTCGATAAAAACTACCGTTGGGACGAGATTACGATGCAGCGTGTTTACGATATGAAGCTTGAGCGAATATCATCTTTTGATAATGCAAACAACACTGTGTATGTTTACAAAGTATCCTACAAGATAATGAAAAACGACGGCACGTTCCGCAACGACGTCAAGAGTGATGCAGAGCGTCCGGAATTCTACACTATTATAGACGACGGACGTGAAATCAAGATAACCGACGTTTCATACAGCTATAATCCATAAAGAAGGCACCCGTAAGACGTTATGTCTTACGGGTGTAATTTTATGCGTTTTTATTACCGTTGATAATTCGCCAAAGCTGTGGAACCGCACTTAAAGCAATCGTGCCAACCATAGTAAACACTGCTTCAGGAAGCATATAGAATCCATTATATGCAAGCGAATAGAGCCATACGTTATCCCACGTATCAGGCATACTCGCTTCCCAAATGGTGACTCCGGTTATGTAGTGGCAAAGCATGCGAAGCGCTATAGCCAGAAGTACAGCACCGCACATACCGAGCCTTCCCTTGCCCTTAAAAAACCCGGTAACACCGAGCAGGGTAAATGCTACTATGTAGTCAAACAGTATGCAAACGATTAGCACGGTAGGCGTGAGTCCCCAAGCGAAGCATTTACTCGTAATGAGTTGTATGATCGAGTACACAAAAGCCGCACCAAATCCCCACTTTGGGCCGTGCATAAGACCAACAAGACATATCGGCAGCATCGAGAGAATAGTTACCGAGCCGCCAAGAGGTGCTTCATAAAGCACGAGAAAACTCAGTACAGTAGACATTGCTACAAGTATCGCGCACTGTACGAGCGTATGAATGTTTCTGTTTTTCATTTTGAAAAAACTCCTTAAAAAAATTCTCCAAACAAATAACCTTGTTCGGAGAATTAGTGACGTGTGAGAAGCCGCGGCAAATGCCGCAAGCTTATCGCGATATCCCTACGCCGGAATTACCCGTACAGGTTCAGAGGGTTCGGTCTTTGACCGTCTCAGCTAAAGCCGCGTCCGTGCACTGACGAGCTTTTCGCACCCCTGTGTCGATTATTCTATTGGAGTAAGTACATTATAGCACCTTTACGACATAATGTCAAGCAAAAATGCAAAAAATCTACATTTTATTCGCGCCTGCACTCACTATATATGTGAATCTATCGAAATTAGTATATCCATACTCCCGAAGGATTGATATTGATTTTTCGATATCTTTCGATGTATTGAAATTCGGTATCATCGGTACGCGTACTGTAACGCTCTCGGCAAACTGTGAGAGATGGTCAAGTGCGCGCTTCATCAGCGTGGACGATTTGCTTGTGTACTTCGTGTAAATATTGTCGTTCATATCCTTTATGTCGACTATATATTCGTCAATAATCCCGTCGAGAAGCGAGAGCTTTGATAAATCAACAGAAAGGCAGGTTTCGAGCGTAAAGCGCCAATTATCACCCTTGTTGCGCGTATATAAGATAAACTCACGGATAAATTCTGCCTGCAAAAGTGGTTCGCCGCCGCCGAAAACTATACCTCCGCCCGTCGCGCTGAAATAGAGTGCATCAACGGCTACGCGCTCATACAATTCTTCCACTGTAAATTTAAGCGCCGCCTTCCCTATTTTGCACTGCGGATTAAGGCAGTATTTGCAGTCAAGCGGACAACCGTGACCGCCCACGAGCGTGGTTACTCCAACACCGTCGCGTCCGATGCGGTGGCGTGATACACCTATAGCTTTGAAAGTCATTCTTCTGCTTGTGTATCTTCAAGCGGAAGCCCGCCTGCGATTTCTTCGGTTATAGCAATATCGCCTTGAAGTTCTTCTGGTACAAGAACGTTGCCTTCAAGAGTGTCTACCACTAATTCGCCGCCAAGCTCTGACGTGTCAGGCGGCATAATTCCGTCCGAATGATCCACAATCATATCGCCCTGTAATGTATTAACGCCTACACGCGAGCCTATCTCATCGATTATATCGCATGATGCGGCGTTGAGGGCAACTATTCCTGCCGAAATACCGGCAACAGCAATTTTAAAACCGTGTTTGCGACGGTTTTCAAGCTCACGTTCAAGATATCTCATTTCTGCCTCACAGCGAGGACACGTACCCTTGCAATCGCCCTTATGCGTACATTCGGGAATTTCGAGAGGGATATCGTTCGTCTTTGCAATATCACTTCGTATTTGCTTTAGAATTTTGCATTTTTCTTTGCCTTTCATAACGTACCTCCTTGATCTGGTACTAATATGACGGACAGAAACCAAAAAAGTTCCATAAAAACGCAAAAAGACCGCGAAAATTTTCGCGGTCTTTTTGCGTTTTTATGGAACTTTTTTGGTTTCTGTCCGTCATATTAGTACCAGATCAAGGAGGTACGTTATGAAAGGCAAAGAAAAATGCAAAATTCTAAAGCAAATACGAAGTGATATTGCAAAGACGAACGATATCCCTCTCGAAATTCCCGAATGTACGCATAAGGGCGATTGCAAGGGTACGTGTCCTCGCTGTGAGGCAGAAATGAGATATCTTGAACGTGAGCTTGAAAACCGTCGCAAACACGGTTTTAAAATTGCTGTTGCCGGTATTTCGGCAGGAATAGTTGCCCTCAACGCCGCATCATGCGATATAATCGATGAGATAGGCTCGCGTGTAGGCGTTAATACATTACAGGGCGATATGATTGTGGATCATTCGGACGGAATTATGCCGCCTGACACGTCAGAGCTTGGCGGCGAATTAGTGGTAGACACTCTTGAAGGCAACGTTCTTGTACCAGAAGAACTTCAAGGCGATATTGCTATAACCGAAGAAATCGCAGGCGGGCTTCCGCTTGAAGATACACAAGCAGAAGAATGACTTTCAAAGCTATAGGTGTATCACGCCACCGCATCGGACGCGACGGTGTTGGAGTAACCACGCTCGTGGGCGGTCACGGTTGTCCGCTTGACTGCAAATACTGCCTTAATCCGCAGTGCAAAATAGGGAAGGCGGCGCTTAAATTTACAGTGGAAGAATTGTATGAGCGCGTAGCCGTTGATGCACTCTATTTCAGCGCGACGGGCGGAGGTATAGTTTTCGGCGGCGGCGAACCACTTTTGCAGGCAGAATTTATCCGTGAGTTTATCTTATATACGCGCAACAAGGGTGATAATTGGCGCTTTACGCTCGAAACCTGCCTTTCTGTTGATTTATCAAAGCTCTCGCTTCTCGACGGGATTATTGACGAATATATAGTCGACATAAAGGATATGAACGACAATATTTACACGAAGTACACAAGCAAATCGTCCACGCTGATGAAGCGCGCACTTGACCATCTCTCACAGTTTGCCGAGAGCGTTACAGTACGCGTACCGATGATACCGAATTTCAATACATCGAAAGATATCGAAAAATCAATATCAATCCTTCGGGAGTATGGATATACTAATTTCGATAGATTCACATATATAGTGAGTGCAGGCGCGAATAAAATGTAGATTTTTTGCATTTTTGCTTGACATTATGTCGTAAAGGTGCTATAATGTACTTACTCCAATAGAATAATCGACACAGGGGTGCGAAAAGCTCGTCAGTGCACGGACGCGGCTTTAGCTGAGACGGTCAAAGACCGAACCCTCTGAACCTGTACGGGTAATTCCGGCGTAGGGATATCGCGATAAGCTTGCGGCATTTGCCGCGGCTTCTCACACGTCACTAATTCTCCGAACAAGGTTATTTGTTTGGAGAATTTTTTTAAGGAGTTTTTTCAAAATGAAAAACAGAAACATTCATACGCTCGTACAGTGCGCGATACTTGTAGCAATGTCTACTGTACTGAGTTTTCTCGTGCTTTATGAAGCACCTCTTGGCGGCTCGGTAACTATTCTCTCGATGCTGCCGATATGTCTTGTTGGTCTTATGCACGGCCCAAAGTGGGGATTTGGTGCGGCTTTTGTGTACTCGATCATACAACTCATTACGAGTAAATGCTTCGCTTGGGGACTCACGCCTACCGTGCTAATCGTTTGCATACTGTTTGACTACATAGTAGCATTTACCCTGCTCGGTGTTACCGGGTTTTTTAAGGGCAAGGGAAGGCTCGGTATGTGCGGTGCTGTACTTCTGGCTATAGCGCTTCGCATGCTTTGCCACTACATAACCGGAGTCACCATTTGGGAAGCGAGTATGCCTGATACGTGGGATAACGTATGGCTCTATTCGCTTGCATATAATGGATTCTATATGCTTCCTGAAGCAGTGTTTACTATGGTTGGCACGATTGCTTTAAGTGCGGTTCCACAGCTTTGGCGAATTATCAACGGTAATAAAAACGCATAAAATTACACCCGTAAGACATAACGTCTTACGGGTGCCTTCTTTATGGATTATAGCTGTATGAAACGTCGGTTATCTTGATTTCACGTCCGTCGTCTATAATAGTGTAGAATTCCGGACGCTCTGCATCACTCTTGACGTCGTTGCGGAACGTGCCGTCGTTTTTCATTATCTTGTAGGATACTTTGTAAACATACACAGTGTTGTTTGCATTATCAAAAGATGATATTCGCTCAAGCTTCATATCGTAAACACGCTGCATCGTAATCTCGTCCCAACGGTAGTTTTTATCGAAATATTCGTCAGCATAGAATCCGCACAATGCATCGGCGTTGCCTTGCATTAAAGCCTCAAAGTAAAGTGCCATAAAGTCAACGCATATGCCGTAGTCATCGTAAATACCATCGGTTATAGTCACAGAGACACCGCCATCGATATACGTAATATAACGGTTTTGATCAAGCCATTCCTTATCCTCATATATGTTCTCGTCCCAATTTGGTATTTCGAGAAGTGGGCGAAGCGTGGTTTCTGGCGTATCGTTAACCGAGGGATTTACCTTATCTCCAAGCGAAAGGATAATGCCACAGATAAGGGAACACACAAGCAATATAACGATAGCCGTTATCATACGCTTTTTTCTTATTAGCTTATCCATATATCAAAAACCAAAGTAACTCTTGGTGTTGTTGTAGCAAATGTCAACAACAAGCTCTGCGAGTGCATCAACGTCTTCGGGATATTCACCATTTTCAACCCATTTACCTATAAGGTTGCAGAGAATACGACGGAAATATTCGTGTCGGGCGTAGGAGAGGAATGAGCGCGAGTCAGTGAGCATACCGAGGAACTGTCCGAGTGCGTTGAGGTTGGCAAGGTCGGTCATCTGACGGCGCATACCGTCGAGGTTGTCATTAAACCACCAGGCAGATCCCTGCATAACGAGAGGCTTACCGTCACCCGAAGATTCAAAACAACCGCAAAGTGTACACACAGCCGCATTGTCGCTGGGGCTGATAGAATAGAGAATAGTTCTAGGAAGCTTGTCGTTCTGCTCCATTTTGTTAAGAAGTTTAGAAAGCGGTGTTATCATATCGTAGTTGCCGATTGTGTCGTAACCTGTATCCGGACCGAGCTTCTTGAACATCCGGGTATTCTGATTTCGGTTTACTCCGAAGTGTATCTGCATAACGAGTCTACGGCACTTATACTGAGCACCAAGAAATGCGATAATTTCAGTACGTATCTTTGTAACTTCTTCTGTGGTAAGTCCCACTCCGTCGTTAGCGAGCGCCTTCTTGAAAATTTCGTTAAGTTCATAGTTGGATGCTTCG
The DNA here is from genome assembly GCA_045579105.1 of Candidatus Flemingiibacterium sp. Lineage (GTDB taxonomy): Bacteria > Bacillota > Clostridia > Oscillospirales > CAG-272 > Flemingiibacterium. The sequence goes on along the minus strand of JAZNLM010000002.1, from coordinate 5,786 downwards.
GCGAATATCATATAGCCGTCGAGTGTGTGATCTGCGGCTTTACAGCCAAGTTCGCAGAAAACATCAAGACGCTGCATAAGTGCAAGCTTCAATGAGTCTGTGTCGATTACGTTAACGCCTGATACTTCGGAGAGCTTTGAAATGTAGCTTGCAAATCCGGGCTTGTCGACAGCGAGAACCTTGTCGGGACAGAAAGTAGGAAACACTTTAACGTCAAACGAAGGATTGTCACGAAGCTGCTTGTGCCACTCAAGAGTGTCGATAGAATCATCAGTTGTGCAGAGAGTTTCAACGCCCGAACACTTGATGATGTTGCGAGCACTCATTTCAGGAGTACGGAGCTTCTTGTTGCAAATAGCCCATATCTCATCGCAGTTATCTTCGTTGATAATAAGATCGCAGTCAAAATAGCGCTTAAGTTCAAGGTGCGACCAGTGGTAAAGTGGATTGCCGATGAGTTTGGGCATACACTTACAGTATGCTCTGAACTTGTCATAGTCGGAGCCGTCGCCGGTGATAAACTCCTCTGAAATACCGCAGCAACGCATTGCGCGCCACTTGTAGTAGTCACCGGCAAGCCAAAGCTCGGTTATGTTATTGTATATTTTGTCCTGTGCGATATCCTTGGGCGAAACGTGACAGTGGTAGTCGATTATCGGCAGTTTTGCTGCGTAATTGTGGTACAGAGCCTTAGCGACATCTGTTTCAAGAAGGAAATCTTCGTCCATGAATTTCTTCATACTCTGTTAACTAACCCCCGAAGGGGAGCTCCTTTCAAAAATGTGTAAACGTATAGAATTTTACAAGCATATAATCAAATATATAATAACATAGTTTTTTTCAAAAAACAATAATATTTTTGAATTTTTTGCGAATATACTTGTACTTATGTGAAAAATGTGCTAAAATATAAAGTGGTTATATATTTTTTGTGTGAAGGTGGAAAGGGTGTGGCGGTTTGTATATTAACGACTCACATATACACACAAAGTATTCGTTCGACAGTGAATCCGAAATATCAGACATCGTAGAATGCGCGATTGCACGCGGTGTTGACGAGATATCGCTGTGCGACCACTATGATATCGACAATGTTATTGACGGTATCTATCCGCCTTTCGATATGGAAGGTGCGAAGCAGTATATCCTTGAAGCAAAAGAGAAGTATGCGGGGAAGATTCGTATAAACTACGGAGTCGAGCTGGGACAGGCGCACGTAAAACCTACCCAAGCAAGAGAAATACTATCCCAAATGGGGTACGATTTCATTATAGGCTCACTTCACAATTTACGTGGTTATCCTGATTTCGCTTTGCTTAGGCTTGACCATATGTGTGCAATGCAAATTGAATATCTCATGCAGCGTATGCTCGCGGAAACCGAAGAAATCGTGGATTTCGGGGGCTTTTCCACACTTGCGCACATTACCTACATTCAACGTTACCTCACCCTTGCCGGAAAACCGTTTGACTACACGGTGTACGCAGATGTTTTTGAGCGTATTTTTAAGAAGCTTATTTCAAAAAATATTGCACTTGAAATAAACACGTCAGGACTTCGCAGAAACAGCATAACGATGCCCGGGTATGAGCTTGCAGTCATGTATAGAGATTGCGGCGGCGAACTTATAACCTTTGGCTCGGATTCACATTTTGCTGAGGATGTTGGAAAGGGAATAGAAGAAGCGGCTAGTGCGCTTCGTTCTCTCGGATTTAAGTCACAGTGCGTTGTGCGTGACGGTAAGCTCACACAAATAGAACTTTAAATAGTACGGAGTTAAAAATGCTTGATTCAACATTCAGTCTTCTTTATCCAAACGGCGACGAGATTTCATCAGGCAAGGTATCAATTTCCGATAGTGTAATATCAGAGCTTGGACTTGATTTTCTACTCGATCTCAAAAACTCCTCGCTGTCCGACTATTTTACAACGGACAAAGCAACAATTGAATACCGACTCGAAGTTATTGAGGATCTGCTTAACAATCCCACAGTGGTGGATACTTTAAAAAGTGTACTCACGCTTCTTAACGATATAATTGAGCTTCGCGCCATAAAAAGTGAAACGGAGGTTGCGAAGAACTACCTCTACAGCATAACTGAAATGGAGCTTTACATAGACATTGTAGCACGTCTTGCAAAAGGCTTTGCAGATGTGGGGGATAATGTAAAATCACGTGCCCTAAAAAAGCTTACCGAAACCGTTACGGAGCTTTGGGAAAGTGAGTATTACCGTGAGCTTAACGAAAAGCTTGGTGAACTCACCGCCAAGGTGCATGATGTAAAATCTGTTACTATCGGTGTAAATCTTGACTCAGAATTTCGTCCGACAGATGCGGGCGTTGTGAGTATTAACGCAGAGCGATTCAAGAGTGGTAAAGTTATTGATAAGATACTTCGTATGGACTTTAAGGATGGCGATTACACCTGTATCGCGCCGCTTGTACCGTACACGAACGCTCACACCGATAACGCGAAGATAGCCTTCACAAACGCGTTCAACAACGCGATGAACAATATTTTTAAGTCAGACGTACGTCAGTGGCGCTCACTGGTACAGTTTTATGTTCTCTCCAACACTGATTTTCTGCTTCATATAATGCCGGAAATCGAGTTTCTTACCAAGGCGCAGCACCTTTTGCTTGCCTTGAAGAGTCGTGGACTTGCGCTTGCCGCGCCCGAAATATGTGATATGGACGCGCGAGAATTCACTTCAAATGGTATCTACAATCCCGTTGTGGCGCTTAAGGTGGACGCACCTATGGTTAAAAACGACATTGCCTTTGATGATACAGCGAAAATATACGTTCTCACCGGCCCGAACAGAGGCGGTAAATCGGTTATAACCTGCGCGATAGGTATAGTTCAGGCGCTCGCCCAGCTCGGTCTGCCGGTAAGCGCAGATAACGCAAAAATATCACCTGCCAGCGGTATATTTACGCATTTTCCGACGGATGGCGGTGACACCATAGAAAAGGGAAGACTTGGCGAGGAATGTACCCGTCTTAACGAGATTTTTGACGTCGTAGACCGACACAGCCTTGTGTTGCTTGACGAATCCTTTAGTTCTACCGGTTCGTTTGAGGCTTCTTATATAGCTTCTGAGGTTTTAACCGGACTTTCAATGGTCGGATGTCGCTGTCTTTTCTCAACGCATCTGCATGAGCTGTCAGCGCATATTGACGAGATTAACAGGAAATGCGCCACAGAAGGCGGTGTGCCGATTGACACTCTCGTGGCAGGTATAAACGGTGCCGAGCGCTCATTTGAAATAACACGAGCCAAGCCGGACGGAAAATCTTATGCGCGGGATATTGCCGAAAAATATGGAATTTCATATAGCAAAATAATGGCGCGCGTAAAAAATAAATAATCAAGTGAGGTACAGACAAATGAAGAATAATAACGAGCTTTTATCTCTGCTTGAAAACGACAGCAGACTTACAAACGAACAACTCGCAGTGATGCTCAACAAAGAGGTCGGCGAGATTAAGGATATGATTGAAACCTACGAGAAGGACGGTGTAATTTTAGGCTATAAAACTCTTGTAGACTGGGATAAGACCGACAGAGAATATGTAACTGCTCTTATCGAACTCAAAGTAGCACCGCAGCGTGACCGCGGATTTGACAAGGTTGCACAGAAGATATACAACTATCCTGAGGTACAGTCGCTTTATCTTATGAGCGGAAGCTTTGACCTTGCTGTATTTATAGAGGGAAGAACTATGAAGGAAGTCGCTTTCTTCGTAGCGCAGAAGCTCGCGCCTATTGAATATATTGTTTCTACCTCAACGCATTTTGTCCTTCGCAAATATAAGGATAAGGGAGTAGTTTATGGCCCGTGCGAGGTTGACATGAGAGGTACGCTGTAAAAATGGATTATTCTAAAATTTTGTCAAAAACGGTTCAGAACATTGAACCGTCGGGCATACGCAAATTTTTTGATTTGCTTGGTGAGCGTAAGGACGTCATATCCTTGACGGTTGGTGAACCTGATTTTCTCACTCCGTGGCATATCCGCGAGGCAGGAATTGAGAGCCTCGAACGAGGCAAGACCTATTATACCTCGAATGACGGTATAATGGAGCTTCGCTCGGAGATATGCAATTACTTAAATAGACGTTTTAACCTCGTATATACGCCCAAAACAGATGTCATCGTTACTGTTGGCGGCAGCGAGGCTATAGATATAGGTGTTCGTGCGCTTGTAAATCCCGGCGATGAGGTCATTATACCTGTTCCTGCATTTGTTTGCTACGGTCCGATAGTAGAGCTTGCCCACGGCGTTCCCGTATATATTGAAACAAAGGCAGAAGATAACTTCAAATTAACGCCCGAAGCTTTGCGCGCGGCAATAACTCCCAAAACAAAGCTTCTTATATTGCCGTTTCCGAATAACCCTACCGGAGCTGTACTCACGCGTGACGAGCTTGAGGAAATCGCTGATATTCTACGTGGCACAGACATTATGGTGTTGTCTGACGAAATTTATGGCGAGCTTACATACGGCTTCAAGCATACACCTATTGCAACGCTTGACGGAATGTGGGAGCGTACAATAACTGTATCCGGGTTTTCTAAGGCATATGCTATGACCGGATGGCGACTTGGCTATCTCTGTGCACCTGCGCCTATAGTAGAGCAGATACACAAAATACATCAATACGCTATAATGTGTGCGCCGACAACAAGTCAGCTTGCGGCTATAGAAGCGCTAAAAAACGGTGATTCTGACATTGAGATGATGGCATCGGAGTATGATCGCCGCAGAAAATACATCATATCAGGACTCCGTGCGAAGGGTATCGAGTGCTTTGAAGCAGAAGGAGCATTCTACGTTTTTCCGAATATAGGTCAGTACGGACTTTCGAGCGAAGAATTTTGCCAAAGATTACTCGATGAAAAGGGAATAGCTATAGTTCCCGGAACGGCGTTTGGAAAATGCGGTGAAGGTTTCGCGCGAATTTCCTACGCATACTCAGTTGAGCATATAGGAAGAGCGCTCGAAGCGATTGGTGAATTTGTAAAAGACTTATAAGCATATAGGTGCCGCCGTATAAACGGCGGCACGCTTTATAATATGAAACAAAGGGATGGGGAATGTGTAAAATCCCATCTTCGAAAAAACAGAGTTCATTATACAAAATGCAAATTTTGTATAATATGGGGAAGGAAATGAGCTCAAATCGCGTGATGTAGCATATACGTGTGGCGATTAACACGATATGGTGCTTTTACTAAGGTATTTCTGTAAGATGTTGGCGTATTTCTCGCTGTATTTATTATTTGACGCGTACAGTCACAACTTGTTTTGTTCTGCTTATCATGATTTCTTATTCTCGTTCACGCACGCAGAGTTGATACTTTATGTGTTTGATTCCATTCTGCGAGCTGCCACTGATAAAAAGCGTGCCACTGACAGCTTACAGCGCGTATCAATTATACCAAATATACTATACGCATTATGCTGTGAGTCATGAGACATAACAAAGTGATATCCATTAAGCATATATCTAATATAGATTAACATGCATTCTTCAGTGTACGTTAGATTGCCGGATTTCATTGTATGCTCTTCTTGTACTCACACTACTCATAAAAAGAGCGATTTCATAGCAGCATCAATTATACAAAATCATTGCGGTTGTATAATTGATTGTACCGTAATGCCTTTGCGTAAGTAGATATTGCTTAATAAAAATACAACAATAGACTTGACTGCACTTGACAATATCACTCTTTTAGGCTATAATATAAAAGTATAATTTTTGATATAAGGACACT
>JAZNLM010000001.1:0-20418 GCA_045579105.1 Candidatus Flemingiibacterium sp. | reverse complement strand
AAGGCATTGCCTTGCGTGAAGTTATGGCTTACGCCATAGTGAAGTATTTCGCTAACGCTCAAAGTGAAGTTAAGTGCGCCACCCACGCCCGCAGGCACTTCACGATGCGTAGCATCGCTTCACGCACCGAAGGTGTGCTTATCGTGCCATTAGGCACACTTAGTTGCTAAAAGAGCCTTGTCTTTCGACAAGGCTCTTTTTGCTGGTGGGAGCGGGTGGATTCGGACCACCGAAGTCACTGACAACAGATTTACAGTCTGCCCCCTTTGGCCGCTCGGGAACGCTCCCATATTAAATTTGCTGTTCTTCACAACGTTATTTATTATATCACAGTTATATCACTTTGTCAATAGAAAATAGAAAAATTTTTCAATTATTTTTTCACGTTTTAATATACTCCTTTTATTTACCAACTCATTTAAACTTGTTCACCACGTGTTAACATTATTATGATATCCTACTATAAGTAAATCTATCTGTAGAGGTGATACCGTGTCACGTGCAAAGCATACATATAACGACAACATTGATGCTGTCGATCTCGCTCCATGCACTAGAATAGAATTTGAAGGCATCGTTATTGACCTTCTGATGGATTTTCTCTCCGAGCAAAAATATGACTCATCTTATAATGGCGCAAATCACGATCATTTCGCATACGAGCTCTTTATCATAGAAGAAGGTACGGTTGACCTTTGGGTTGACGGTGAAGCAATTACGCTGGAGGCAGGTGAATTTATTCTCATCGCGCCTCACGTTAAACATAGAACATCTTCTTTTTCACCGTCCATGAAGCATTTTAGTTTACGTTTCAGTATAAAATCAGGTAAGCATCTTATAGGTGAATTTCCAAAAAAATATCTGCGAGATATCCTTTCGCACTACGAGCGCGCACATATTTTAAACATCATATCCGAACTTCGAGTGCTGGATACGACTTCGCTATCCGCTCCTGCCACATATCGTATGCGGGCACAGTTCGGCATCGTATTGAGCTATATTCTAGAGCGTGTTATTGACACAGATGTCGGGGATGTTCCTAACATAAGTACCCCAATAAGCCTGCACTCAAAGATCGAAAATTATCTATATCGGAACTATTCGCAAAATCTCACGCTCGATGCACTTGCCGCTTATCTCTCATATAGCCGCACACAAACACAGCGCATAATCGAAACATGTTTCGGCATGCCTTTCACAGAAAAACTGCGTGAGATACGCATTTCTGCCGCAAAAACGCTTCTTTCGCAACGAGAATTATCGATTGATGCAATAGCTGAAAAATGCGGTTATGAAACACGCCAAGGCTTTGAGGCAATGTTTCAAAAACATATCGGTTTAACGCCAAATCAATATCGCAAGCAAAATCAAAAATAAGCCAAAAACTCGCCGCACGGTAAATACCGTGCGGCGAAAGTTTTATTAGTTTAGTTCTGCGCAGGATCAATGCGAATTTCCGCATAATCACATCCGAGAGCCGCTGCGTGAGGGGTTATCTGCGCAATAGCAAACATATCATCAAGTGCGTTTGCGGGGATCTCATATACAAGCATAGGCTTTTTTGTGTATCCGTCCTCGCAAGACTCAATTTTGAGGAATTTTGCTTTCTTAGAATTAATATATACATCCGGCAGTACTACGTCGTTCGGAGTATTTACAGAGAACTTTACAACAGCAATCGCCCCAGTCGGAACGTCACCTATTGGTAAACGAAGTGTTCCCGTCTGACCTATTTCAGGAGAGAACTCAAGCTGAGCGTTTGAATCACGCCAAACCTGATAAGTATCGTTTTGGGTAAGTATCAAGCGTCTGCTGAGCGTCATGAGCTTATCATGCGAGCCGATTGTGGAAACTATATTCCAGTGGCGATAGTTACCCGCAACCTCTTCATCTGTTGTGGAAACCTTCTGCTTATCAGAGATAGCAGAGACGATGTACTGGTTGTAGAGAGCTATCTTATCCGCTCCCTGTGAGAGGAAGCTTGCCGCAATACCGTTGTAAGTTTCAAGTGTATGATTACCCACATAGTCCGGTTTACCGGAAACTATTCGAATTTCGATACAAGGTGCAACAGTAACCCCAAACGGATGCATCATAGACGTCCAAAGTGTTACAGGAATATCAGTATCGGTAGTATTGTATCTGCCGGTAGGGATGATCATATCGATAAGATCCTCTGCCGCCCAAGTCATAACGTCAAGACCTAAATCATAGTTCGTTTCAATATTCGATGCCACGCGGACACAAACTTTGATGTCATTTTTGCGCGCCTTCTCGTATTTATCAACGATATCTGCAACATCACGCATGAACTCATTGAGTATCTCCATGCCACTGTATTCTTTGCCGTGCGCCCAAAGCCAAATCTCTCTTTGGAAGTCAAGCTCAATACCGTAGCAATTGTAGCGGCCAAGCGCCTCGTCAATGTACGCTAACATACGGTTGCGCACCGCGGGAACGGAATAATCAAGTGCTCGGAAGTAATCCGAAGCTCCCGCGTCAAATGCAGCATAACTTCTGCGGCTTTCCTGAACTCTTCTGTACTGTGGATTTTCATGGTAAAAGTCGGACAGGAGAACCGAGGTCTCTTCGCCTTGACCGTGAATATCATTCATTCTGAAGGAAATCCAAGGATTTATACCAACTTTGGGGAACTCGTTACAAAGAATAGCAAAATAGTCAACACCATTTAAAATGAAGCTGTTGTACGCTGCTTTTGCGGTAACATTAGTCGAATAATCAACAGCAATACCATTTTCTATTTTCTGGAGATATTTATCCGAGAGAGATGTAAATACATTAGACGGATATGTAGAGTTCATATTATTAACACACATCATAAAGTCGGTGACGTGTGAGCCTTCGTAGCCACGAGCAAACTTTACGAGTTCTTCCTCGTTAGTTGCGCCTACGATCAAAGAGTCGGCGTCCTGGTTTACTATAACTCCCTGAACATCGTAACGAGATTCAAACTCCGCATCCCACTTAGGCCAGCAGAAGAGTGAGTCAACCTGACTTGCTTCTGCTTCGGCACCACTCACAGGAGTACCGAACTGCGGAATTTGATAACCGCTCGGCACAACCGAGGGATTAACCGGCACAAGTGAGAAGTTGTCCATACAGTAGGGCTGAACAAATCTCGAGTCGCTCTCACCACAAACATTTATATATTCAAGCGGATTCTTTAAGGTAACGTAAAACTGGACCTTTAGCCATTCACTGCTTTTGGGATAAACCGTTGCTGTAATCTGTTCAGTTGTTGCTGCATCTCCAGTATCACCCACAATTATGACACGAAGTGCAGTTACTTCATTCTCGTACATCGTTCTGAAATAACCAGTAAACTGATAGGTTCCAGCAGGAATCTTTTGGGTCGGGTGTATAAAGTGAACACCAACGTAGTTCTGGATTATCTTATCAAGTTGGAGATAAGAACCAGTATTTGTACGAATCTGCTTAAGATTATTCGAATTTCCTCCAGGCTTAACGCCCTGCATAGAATTGGTGGAGTCGAAATCACTTTCAAAAAGCACGTTGTTTGTGGGAATCGGATCAGTTACTGCATCAAATTCAGCAGGCATTGCCGAAACGCCGATAGCCATAAGAACCGTCATAGCACAAACAAATGCACAAGTTATGAGTAAGAAATAAATACTGTTTATCTTTTTCACGGTACAATTCCCCTTTACATTTGCATACAATTGTCTTAACACTATTATTATATCATATATTGTAAAAAAAAACAAGAGTATTTTCAAAATATTTGCAAAAAAAATTACAAAAAGCTGAGGGGCATATCTATATTTTAACTTCATTTTGGTATTTATATAACCGTTTCTGTGTGGTCGGAAGTGAGGTTTCTCTGCGGGACAATCCAGAAAACAAAGTAGCAGTATTTAGCATATTATGGGTTGGGTTAAGGCCAAGCTGTTGATTTTTCGAGAACCTATCATCGTAAAGTTCTATTGTCATGAATATTACTTTCTAGGATTTACGAACGCACCTTGCTTCTTTGTGATTTTGTAGTGAAGCATTCCTATGTTGGATTGTATATTTGAATTTCGCTATAATTAACGGTAATACTATCATACTATAAAGAGCCGCTCGCTCGAGATTTTATATCCCTAAGGAAGTTCATATAGAATTAGACACCAGAAGTTGCTACATTTTGAGAATCTCGCCTAAACTTCGTTTTTACAATCTCACTTAAGCCGTTATGCTATATTTGCTTTGATATGTATCTTCCCTAATATCAATGTGATCTTGACATAATTTGTGTTTTATAACATAGCATAGATAAAAAATCCCGCAAGCATGTTGCTTGCGGGATTTAATACATTTTATCAGTTAACGTCTACTAAAACCTCAATATAGTCGGTGGTGAAATTCTTCTGAGGAACAATTTCCACAACGAAATATGGACTGTTGAAAGCGGAAACAGGAACTGTGTAAACGAGGAGCTGCATGCTAGACAAGCCGCCTTCGCAAAGTTCGAGGTTCGTAAATGTTGCCGCCTTCGAGTTAACGTAAACACTTGGACGTCTTGCGATGTTCTGCGCATTTACGCCAAACTTAACATAAACAGTCGCATTGGCAGGGACATCACCTACAGGGAGACGCAATGTTACGCTCTCGCCGATATTGCAGCTGACAGGAAGCTGAGCATCGAAATCTCTCCAGAACATCTTGGTATCATTATAGGTGAGAACCACACGGCGGTCGCGGGTCATAAGTTTTTCAATCGAACCAATGGTTGAAACAATATTCCAGTGACGGAATGAGCCCGAAACATCCTCTGCTTCAGTGGAAACTCTATGCTTTTCGGTGAGTCTCTGAGGTTCACCGAGATATGCGTTATAAAGTGCTATCTTATCTGCGCCGAGTGAGAAGAACGCCGCAGCAGCACCATTATAGGTCTGGAGAGTGTTCTGCGTTCTGCCAGAAGACGAGGGGCTGGGACGCAAATACTCTTCGATACAGGGCGCAATTTCAACGTCGTATGGCTTGAGCATAGAAACCCATTCGGTTACGGGAATATCTGTATCAGTGGTCTCGTAGTGACCGGTTGGGATAACAAGGTCAAGCATATCCTCTGCCGCCCAAGTCAGAATGTCAAGTCCGAAATCATAGTTGGTTTCTATATCAGAAGCGCAGCGGATACCGATCTTGATCTCATGACCGTACTTCTCTTCATAGATTTCAACCACTCTTGCAACTTCGCGCATAAAGTCATTGAGGACATCAAGACCGTTATACTCATCACCGTAGCCAAAGAGATAAATTTCGCGCTGCCAGTCAAGCTCAATACCATAGCAATCGTAACGCGAAAGCGCCTCATTGATAAGGTCAAGCATATGAGTGCGCGAAAGCTCCTTCATGTAGTCGGGAGCGAATCGAGCATAACCACTTGCAAATCCACTTGTGCGCTCGCCCATACGTCTTACTTCAGGATGCTCGTGATAGAAATCGGAAAGAAGAAGATGGGTAGTTTCACCGTGATAGTGAATATCGTTCATACGGAAGGAAATCCATGGATTGATGCCTATTGTCGGGAAGGTTTCACACCAAGTCTTTATGTAGTCAAGACCATTCTTAATAAAGTGATTGTATGCAAGCGCTGCAACGCCTTTTCTGTCGGAATAGTTGACTCTATGGCCATTTTCTTCCTTCTGCAGATATTTTTCTGCGAGGTCAGTCCATGTTTCGGACGGGAAAGTCGCATTAGTGTTATTAACGCAGATCATAAAGTCCGTAACGTGCGAATCCTTATAGCCGAGCGCGAAATCTATGTACGCTTTTTCATCGGAAGAGTTTGCTGAAGAAATGAAAGCGTCAGCGTCCTGGTTTACAATAACGCCCTTAACCTCGAATTGCTCTTCATACTCCTTGATCCACTGTTCCCAAAGAATAAGTGAGTCAACCTGGCTGCCTTCAGCCACGCTGGGACCAACATATGTACCAATCTGCGTGGGATGCTCGTAATCATCCGGGAAAGCATTAACCTTTACAAAAGAAATGTTGTCGATACAATAGGGCTGTACATATGCAGGGTCAGCGCCGCCGCAAATACTAATATAATCGAACTGTTCAGTAATTTCAACGTAAAACTCCACCTTCATCCATTCTTTATGTGTAGGTGATACGTTGACAGTAGTAAGGCTGGTTGAAGTTTTGCCATCCCAGCTCTTCTGGTTAACGGTTACACGAAGGTCGGTAACCTCATCCTCGTACATCATTCTGAAGTAGCCGGTAAACTTGTATATACCTGGAAGGACCGCCTTCTTGGGCTGCTTAAGAGTGAAACCCGAATAGTTGACAGTTATTCTGCTTATCTGCATATAACCACCGGTGGGCGTCATAATCTGCTCAATATTATTCGCAGAATTTACACCAGTAAGATCGGCGGTATCAAAGCTAGTTCCAGAAAGCACGTTGCCTTCCGGCATCGGCTCTTCAACTGCGTTAAATTCTGCTTTCGCAGCAGATACAGATAGCGGCGCAGGCATCACAAAAAGTGATACAGCAAGTACCGCTGTAAGTAAGAATGAAAGAAATCTAATTTTTCTCACTGTAATTTTCTCCTCAATCAGTATGTGCTATCGGGGCAAGGTATAATTCCCTGCCCGACAGTCACTCAAAAAACTAAATAAAGCGTGTCGCAACAGACTTTGGCAATCAACCTGCAACCTTAACGTATACCTCTGCATAGTCAATAGTGATATTGCCAGCAATAGGAGTAATCTCCGCAAGGATATAGGTGTCATTATGGGCACTGGTGGGAACGGTATAGGTAAGAAGTTTGTTAGAGGTGAAACCGTCTGTGCAGGATTGGGTACCAACGTATGTAGCTTCCTCGGAATTAACATATACTTTGGGAGCAGTTCCGCTAACAGTGTTTACAGCAAACTTAAGAGTTACAGTTGCACCTGCGGGAACTTGACCAACGGGAATATGAATTGCCTCTGTGGTGCCACTACTAATGGAAACGGGAAGCTGTGCGTTGGACTTGGTCCAAAGCTGATGTGTATCGTTGTAGGTAAGTATCATTCTGCGATTAACAGTCATCAGCTTGTCAAGCGAACCAACGGTGTTGGCAACAGGACCGAAGGTTCCATCCATGCCTGCGTGATAGTTGAAGAGATATATCTTATCTGCGCCTTGAGAGAGGAAGCTAGCTGCAACTGCAGAAATTGTTTCCACAGTGTGATTGCCAGTTGCTCTGCCGGGTGCAACAGAAAGATTCTTCTCGATGCAGGGAGCAACGGTGATTCCATAAGGCTTTGCAAACGAAGTCCAAAGTCTTACAGGAATGTCAGTATCGGTAGTATTGTATCTGCCTGTAGGAGTTACCTGATCGATGATACCTTCGGAAGCCCAAGTACCGAGATCAAGACCGAACTCGTAGTTGGTGAGGAAGTCGGATGCACAGCGAACTGCAACCTTAATGTCGTGACCGTACTTAGCAGAATAGGTCTTGGTAAGTCTATCAACATCACGCATAAAATCGTTGAGGATTTCGATACCGTTGTACTCACCGCCGGTATACCAAAGCCAGATCTCACGCTGGAAGTCAAGCTCTATGCCGTAACAATCGTAGTTTGTAAGGGCGGTGTTGATAAGGTTCAGCATATTCTTACGAACTGCTTCGTAGGTATAGTCAAGGCAGTTGTTGAAATACTTGTTGGTGTTTATACCGGTCTTTACGCGCTTGTAATTAGGATTCTTACTGATAAAGGCACCGAGAAGGCTAGACGGCTCAACAGTAGCATCCTGCGCATCATTCATACGGAAGGAAAGCCAAGTATTGATTCCGATAGTCTTAAACGCGTCATTAATAGCAGGAATATAGGTAAGGCCTGCGCTTACGGAATTAAGGCTAATCACATAGTCGGTAACCTGCGTATCCTTAAATCCAAGCGCAAAGTTTTTATAACCTTCGGCGTTGGTTGCAGCTTTAGCAACAACCGATGCATCCTGGTTGATAATAACGCCTGTCTGCGAAGCTGCAGACACCGGCATAGCGGTAGTCAGAACAAGCCCGATAACCGTTAATACAGCGATAGCAAACGAAAGAATTCTTGTTTTTTTCATAAGTAATGGTCTCCTTGTTTTTTGGTTATCGCCTTCCACAATCCTCTAAAGAATGGGCACAGCGATACTTATAATATATTTTACCATATATTTATAGCGTTGTCAACAAATTTGGGCATCAGCATAACGTAGAAAACAAATCGATTTTTTTGTGTAAATTAGCCAATACGTATATCTGTACTACATAATACAACAAAATAAAATGTGAAAATCTTCGCAAAGTAAAAAAAGCAAAAGTCCCTGCTCTTGCAAGGACTTTTGCAGAAAGTTTTATAAAACTATTTTAATAATCTGTTGGCCAAACAGTTTATCTTAGTGCTTCTTCTTGGAAGACACAACAAACGCCGCACCGGAAGCTGCAGTGAGCACTGCTGCGATTACGATGGGGTCAAAAGTGGTAGGATTGTTCTCGCCGGTAGTAGTGTCATCAGCCTTAGGAGTAGTGTCATCAGCCTTAGGAGTGGTATCAGTAGGAGTTACCGCACCGCCCTGACCTGCAACTGCCTTTTCAGTGGAGAGCGCATAGAAAGGAGTATTCTTTTCAGGCTCGCCAACAAAAGAGGTTGTGAAGTTCTGATGTCCACCGTCAACAGTAATATCGTTGATCTGATAGGTAAAGCCGAGCTTTCCTGCCTTAATCATATCGGTAGCACCCTTGGAACAAGGAATAGCAACCTCAACACAATAACCGGTGTCAGTGATCTCGGTAGCATACTCGAGGCTATCATAGTCAATTACACCCTCAGACTTTGCAAGACCGAAAACGCGGAAACCGTAAGCATCAATGGCAACCTTGTGGTTATCGTCACCATCAGTACCCTTGAAGTTCAAACGGAACTCGATGCAGTCATTAGCGTGGGGGTTGTCGCCCATGCAGTATACAGGACCCTTGGAGAATACATCATCGTCAATTACTTCAGCGAAGATGTAAAGATATGTACTGTCATACATAAGATAGATGCTTGCTTCAGCAGTATAGCCCCAAGGCTGGTCATAACCGTTCTCGCCAGTACCAAGACCGGTGAAGTAAAGCGAACCGGTATAAGCAGGGTCGAGTTTTGCATCGACAGTTGCTGTACCCATCTTGATAACGCCATTGCCCTGGAAATCAGCAGCGGACGTTGCAATACCGAGAGATGCGATAAGCACTACGGCAAGAAACAGAGTGATAAGTTTCTTCATAAGATTTTTCCTCTCTTTAAAGTGATTTTTAAGAGCCGTCCGAGAAGCTCGGTCGGAGTTCAATTTCGGAAATAGGCCTCGTGGCCGCGAAACCCTTTCCGTCGACATAATAATTATAGCAAGAAACGCAGAAAATGTATATATACAAATGCACCGCTAAATAAGATATAAGGGTGCATTTGATTGCATATTTCAATTTCCTTTTGTGATTTATGTCAAAGCTTTCCAAACATTTTAAGCCGTGTTTGCAAACAATTCACATTAAGTTAACAACATAACCAACAGCCTTGCCGGTGTTTTTTCTAATACAAAAAAGCAAAAGCCCTTGTTCACACAAGGGCTTTTGCTGAAATTCTTATAAAACTATCTTAAAATCTGCTGGCCAAGCAGTTCATTTTAGTTTTTCTTCTTCTTGGAAGATACAACAAATGCAGCACCGCAAGCTACAACAATCACTGCTACAATTACGATGATAGCAATGGTGGCAGTATTATTGCTCTGGCCAGTGGTAGTGGTATCGTCAGCCTTAGGAGTAGTGTCATCTGCCTTAGGAGTAGTGCCTTCTGCTTCAGGGGTGGTGTCTTCTACCACAGGAGTGGTGTCTTCTGCCTCAGGAGTGGTAACAGCAGGAAGAGTTATCGCACTACCCTCACCTGCAACAGCTGCCTCAGTGGAAAGCGCATAGAAGGGAGAGTTCTTTGCGGGCTCGCCAACGAAGGAGGAGGTAAAGTTCTGATGTGCACCGTCAACAGTAATGTCATTGAGCTGATAGGTAAAGCCGAGCTTACCTGCCTTGATCATATCGGTGCCACCCTTGGAGCAAGGAATAGCAAGTTCAACACAATAACCGGTGTCGGTGATTTCAGTAGCATACTGAATATTATCATAATCTACAATGCCAATAGACTTAGCAAGACCGAAAACGCGGTATCCGTAAGCGTCGATAGCAATCTTGTGGTTATCGCCACCATCGGTGCCGTTAAAGTTCATACGGAACTCGATGCAGTCGTTTTCGTAAGGGTTATCACCCATGCAGTAAACAGGGCCCTTAGAGAATACATCATCGTCGATAATCTCAGCGAAGATATAAAGATATGTACTGTCATACATGAAATAAATGCTTGCTTCAGCGGTATAGCTCCAAGGCTGATCCTCGTAAGCGTTAGCACCGGTACCGAGACCGGTGAAGTAAAGCGAACCGGTGTAAGCAGGGTCAAGCTTTGCATCGACAGTTGCAGTACCCATCTTGATAACGCCATTGCCCTGGAAATCATCAGCGGATGTTGCAATACCGAGAGATGCGATAAGCACTACGGCAAGAAGCAGAGTGATAAGTTTTTTCATAAAGATCTTTCCTTTCTAGTAGGTGAATTTTTAAGCACCGACCATTGAACTTGGGCGGAACTCAATTTCGGAAACAAGCCTCGTGGCCGCGAAACCCTTTCCGTCGATATAGTAACTATCGACATAATGATTATACCAAAAAATGCAGAAAATGTATATATACAAATGCACCACCAAGAACAATATAATGATGTGTTTAATTGCATTTTTGACTTTATAATTTATTGTTAAAGTTTTTTAGATATTTTAGGCGTGTTTTCAAACAATTCACATCAAGTTAACGAATAAAACAAAAATCGGTGCTGATTGCACCGATTTTTAAGGTTTAAAATTTTCAAATATGGCGCATTCGTCATTCAATTTGGCAAGCGAATATTCATCTTGCGAACGAAGAGTCCACGAAAATTGTGATGCATGCCAAAGTCTTGTACAAATGCGAACAGCCGCACAGCCCCGATCAACGTGATTGTATGCTATAAAATTAGGCTTTGCGATGACGTTGGTTAGCATAGCTGTGAGTACTAAATTGATCACGGATGCGCGTTTTTTGTCGCGCACTACATTTGTATAAAGCAGACCGCGCCAAACATTGGGCATAAGCTTTGACATTTTTCCAAGCAGTATCGGATTAAAAGACTCTATGCAGTAAGCACCCAAATACTTTGAAAGCAATCCCACAAGCGGCTCGCAAAGCGATGTGTCCGCACTCTCGCCCTTAAGCTCAACAAGCAGCGGAACACGCCCGTCAACAAGTGCAAGCACCTCTGAAAGCGTTGGGATACGTTCATCACTATCGTCTAGTGTAAGTGTGCGAAGCTCATGCGCGGTAAAATCGGAAAGATTCCCTTCTCTGCCAGTCATTCGCGAAAGCGTGTAATCATGGAATACCATAACTTCACCGTCTTGTGAGAGCTGAACGTCAAGCTCGATGCCATATCCGCTTTCTACCGCAAGCGAGAACGCCGCTAGCGAATTTTCGGGTACGCCGTTGCCGTGAAGTCCACGGTGAGCGTAATCGGTTATAAGCCGTGCATCAACCAGCTTCACTGCGCGCGGGCGGACAAGCACGAAAAGATACAGTAGCGCGAGAAAAACAAGTACCGCAACTATAGTCAGTATAGCCGTCATCAGTCAACACTCCTGTGAAGCGCCTCGTTCTTATCCATGGGCTTCGAATCGCCGTGGCGAACCATAAGCATGGTCACAAAAGCAAGCGCTACGAATATAGTCGCATACGGGAAAAGAGTTTTCAGATTGATATCAAGAAACACGCCCGAAAGTATCGGAGTAACGGTTTGCGCCGCCATTGATGCGGTGTAGTAGTAGCCCGTATATTTGCCCGTATCGCCGCGGCTTGCAAGCTCAACGACCATAGGGTAGCTGTTTACGTTGATGGTTGCCCAGCCAACACCCGCAAGAGCAAACAATGCGTTCATGACCCAGATGTTGCTCCCCTTGCCCATAAAATACGCAAATCCAAACGCCGCGCCGAGCATAATAACGCCTGCAAGTATGGTCTTTTTTCTACCAACTCTCGAGGATATTATACCAACCGGAATGTAGGATACGATTGCCGCCGCCTGTGCAACGATGAGCGTAAGATTGTAGTCGAGTCCGAGCACACTGCCAGCGTATACCGAGTATTTGCTCGAAACAGCGTTGTAGCCCATATACCAGAGAACTACAGATGCAAGTATAAACAGAAGAGAACGGCGTTCAGCTCGTGTAAGCTTGTGCTTTTCATCGATAATTTCGGGCTTTTCTGATACGCCCTCTCCGAGCGTCTCATTTACAGCATCAGCCTCTGCCGCCCACTTTTTCTCCCTAACGAAGATAAGGAACGCGGCAAGTGAAAGAAGCATTATCGCGGCAATAACAGAGAAAAACACCGTATAGCTCATGCGGGCATTTTCTTCTTTGCCCGTACCGAAAACTATACCGAGTACCAAAACGATTATTCCGCCTATAGCACCCATTAAGTTTATAACGGCGTTACCCTTTGAACGGAGTGGCTTCGGCGTTACATCAGGCATAAGTGCCACCGCTGGAGAGCGGAACGTGGACATCGCAACAAGCACGATGAGCAACACAACCATAAAGAAAATAAGCGTAAGGGGATTTTTCATGGTAATCTTCCAAGCAACTTCAGCACTGACTATAATGTCCTTCGATTCTATAGCGTAAAGCTGAATATTGTCGATAAACGAGAGTCCGACGAAGGCCACACTCGCAACGAGTGTGCCGATAAGTATAAACGGTGTACGGCGTCCGAGCTTTGAATTGTGCCTGTCTGAGATTGCGCCGAATATCGGAAGGAGTATGACAGCAAGCACGTTATCAAGTGCCATAACTGCGCCAGAAAGGATCTGTGACATACCGAATTTGTCAGTAAGTATTTTGGGAATTATCGTATCATAAGCCTGCCAGAAAAGGCAGATAAGAAAAAAAGCAAATCCCACAAGAATTGTGCGGCGGTATGAAAGCTTCATTTTCGTATACCTCTCATTATCAGTAATCAGTGGTTGTTCGAAGCGCCGTAGCGCTCGCAGATATGCTGAAGATTTTCGTTTATAAGTGCAAGACTTTTATACATTATGTCACGGTCATTTTCTGAAAGCCCCTCAGATGCCGCCATTAAAACGCGGTCTATCTTTTCGGCTACAAGTTTACCCGTCGTTATCCCCTTTTCTGTAAGCACCAACGGCGTTTGATAGCGCTTTTTACTAGCAAGCTCTGCATGGATATAACCGTTAGCCTCAAGGAATTTTATAGAGCGGGATACGTTAGCTTTATCCTCTTCGCAAACGTCGCAAAGCTCTTTTGCAGTCAAGGAATTTGCCTTGTAGAGATAGTAAAGACACGAAACGTGAACACTTTTAAGCTCAAGCTCCGCCATTTCTTCTGTTTTAATTTTGCGTATCGTACGGCTTATACTTGCAATAAGCACCGTAAACGTCTTGAATCTCTCTTCCATTTCGCATCTCCTTCCCTTGCTATTTCTATCTGATTATTACCTTAGCCGAGCACTCATATACCGCATCCGAGCGTATAATTTCACCCACAGAGTCAGCAACGATTTTGCCAGAACGCGGATTTTTCACGGAAATGATATGTCCGTGCGTGTCGGCCTGCACATCCGAATACTCGAACGCAAGGTCGCAGTCGATAAGCTCACAGTTTATAAGTGTAAGCCCCGTGCAGTAGCAAAACGGCTGTGTTCCGATTATTTTGCAGTTCTTAAGCGTGAGATTTTCCGAATACCAACCAAGATATTCGCCGCGAAGAACAGAATTCTCTACGGTTACATTCTTCGCGTGCCAGAAGGAATCCTTTGTATCAAGCTCCGAGTTGGTTATGTGTAAGCCTTCAACGTATTGGAAGGAATATTTTCCCTTCAGCTTTATGTTGTCGAGGCTAACTCCCTCACTCATAAAGAATATGTACTCCGACTCAAAGTTCGTATTTTTTGCAGTGATATCACGGCATCTCCAACCAAATTCCGCCGAAACTGCAGTAGAATCGGATATCTCCACACGTTCGCATTCGCGAAGAGCTTTGGGTCCCGTGAGCGAAAGATTTGAAATTTTTCCGTCCACAGAATACCAGAGTGCCGCGCGGCAGGTTACGGTCATAGTAGAATTCGCAATTTTGAAACCGTGTGAATGCCAAAATGGATAGCGTAAGTCGAAGCGGCAGTTCACCGCCTCAACATTACGCGACTCCTTGAAAGCGGACTCTCCGTCTTCTTCACCTGCGAAAATACAGTCCTCAACACGCGTATCCGAAAGCGCATAAAGCGCGCGCTCAACTGAAAAAGTTTGATTTTTGATAATATCCATGTTGTCCTCTTTATTTGATTATTACATCGTCACCCGAGATTTGAAGCTCGGTTTCAAAGAATTTTTTCATCGCCAATATCATATGAGCAACGTCTTCACAGCCAGCTGTTTCGTACGCCGAGTGCATCGCAAGCTGTGCTATACCGATATCAACAGCAAGCATCGACACTTGAGAGTTGGAGATATTTCCGAGAGTGGAACCGCCGCGCTTGTCCGAACGGTTTGCAAACACCTGCGTAGGTACGTCAACACGTGCGCATATCTCGCGGAATATTGCCGCGGAAATAGCATCGGTCGTGTAAAGCTGCGAAGCATTGTATTTGATAACAATGCCCTTATTCATTTCAGGCTTGTGTATGGGGTCGGACAGCGAAGGATTATTCGGGTGAACAGCGTGAGCGTTGTCCGCAGAAAGCATCATTGAATGTGCCGCCGCAACACGGATATCACCGCCGAGTACATCACATATACGTGAAAGCGTGTCGCGAAGGAACGTGGAATCAGCGCCCTGCTTTGTGCCACTTCCGACTTCTTCGTTGTCGGCGATAAACATCACGGGTATCGCGCCGCCAACCTTTACATCAGTGAGAGCCTCGAGCGACGAGTACGCGCACGCGAGGTCGTCAAGCTTGGGCGAAGAAACGTACTCGTTTTGCGAACCCCAAACACTCGGTTCAGTGCGGCAGTACAAGAATAGCTCGTGCGATACGATATTCTCGTTTTTTTCTCCCACAGCCTCGGCAATAAGAGACATAAATGTCCCCTTCGCCGCCGCAGAACCGTAAAGCGGCACCATATCGGATGCAGGATTATACGCCTTGCCTTCGTTGGTGTTTTCCATATGGATAGCAACGTGCGGAATAAGAAGCAAATCACGGTCTATGTTCACAAGCTTGCAGGAAACGCCGTTTTCTGTGCGAATCATAACGCGTCCAGCGACAGACAGCGGACGATCAAGCCAACTGTCAAGTATCATACCGCCATAACGCTCGGTGTTTATGCGCGTGTATGCGCCGTCAAGCTCGGGTGTGTCTTTAATCTTGAACGTGGGCGAATCCGAATGAGAAGCCACAACCATAAATTTGGGAGTATCAACCTTTTGTGGCACAGCAAAAGCAATTATGCTCGATTTATTGCGCGTGACAAAATATTTTTCGCCACACTTTATATCCCACGTTTTATTCTCGAAAAGCTCTGTAAAACCGCGCTCTTTAAGTATATTTGCCACATTTTGAACTGCGTGAAAACACGAAGGGGAATTTTTTATAAAGGAAAGCATTTCTTTGGTGTAATTTTTCATTATCGTAAACCTCTGTATGTTAATTTCAGAATATACATAAATATTACCATAGCGCCCTGCTGATGTCAATATCACATCGCGAAGGATTTATCACCGCCGCCACCGCCTGCGCGTTCACGCATAAATGTTAGGAAGGCTTCGTTTACTTCAAGTACTATCTCGGTCATGCGCTCCCCGTCGAGCACGCAAACAACATATTTGTCGTCGGTCATATTGCGGTTGTAGGCGTATCTTGCCGCCTTAGTATCGTTTTTATCACCGAATTTATAGATATCCGTAACATTAAGGAGTGATACGTGGCAGACTTTAACGTCGTTCTTGCCCTGTTTTCTATAAACGAGCAGATCCGCAGAGCCATCATCACGGTCGTTTACTATATAACGAAACTCACACAAAACGTATCGCTGCAAGAAAAACACGCCTGCTATTATAAGTGCGAACGAAATCGCCTGAAATAGAGCCGCATATGGCAGAACTGCCGAAAAAAGCATAAGCACAAATCCCGTTAATGTAAAAAGGAACGCGAGCTTTTTAGCTTTGCCATCTGACTTTGGAATATACGTCATCATATTTCCCCTTTATACTTTATATCCACACGTCACCGTGTGAAAGTAATACCTGTCCGTTTTGCACGGTAAAAACACCGAACGATGCCGTACCGTCACGTGGTTCCGAAACCGAGCCGGGATTAAAGATATGCACCCCGTCGCGGTAACTATCGTATCGCTCGTGAGTGTGTCCGAATAGCACCACATCGATGTTTTTACGTCTTGCGTACCCTTCAATCTCGCCAACTCCCCATTTAACTCCGTGCGCGTGTCCGTGCACCATAAGCACGCGTACGCCGCCCAACATGGCGATGCGCTCAAGATAATCAGGCGTGCGGTATATTGGAGAAGTGTCGCAATTGCCTGCAACGGCATAAATGTCAAGATGCGGATACTTCTCTCTTATTATTTCAGTATCGTCATAATTGTCACCAAGGAATATCACGCCGTTAAGTCCGGGCAGTGATCGCCCGATTACATCAAGCATACCGAGTGTCTTTCTGTGACTGTCGGAAAAGATAAGATATTTCATAAAAACCCCGAAAAAATAAATTCACACTTTAATATAAGCACGCATAGACTATATTAAACCCATTCTGAAAGGAGAATTTCCATGCAGATAGATAAAACAATGCTTGACCGCCTTTTGGCGCTCGATGATGTAACGCTCGCAAAAACTATAACCGCACTTGCAAGTAGTGCTGGTATTGACCAAAGTATAGTACAAAGCGCTACAAAAAACCTTCGGCTCGTGCGAGCAAGCCTCTCAAACGCAACCGATGCCGATATAAAAAATGCCGCCGAAATGCTCGGCTCTGATCGCGTTTCAAAGCTGTTAACACAGCTCGGAGAGAAGGAAGATGGAAAATAACGATATCTCCGGCGCACTCTCCAAAATGCTTGAAGACCCCGAGGCACTTGCAAAAGCGATGAGTATTGCAAAAAGCCTCATGGGAAATATGCCTGATGCTGTATCGCCTGATACGGTGCAGTCAAATGGGAGCGAAAATAGCGCTGTTAATGTATCCGCACAAACCAACGAAGAGAAAATCTCTGCGGATTCGTCTGCAGGCCCTTCAATCGCCGCAATTGCGCAAGTACTCGGCGCAAACGGCGGCAAAGGCGATCCGCGATGTGCGCTTCTTTATGCGCTAAAACCGTATATGGGACACGGTAGAGCAGAAAAAATAGATACGCTTGTAAATATGCTTCGACTTGCCGACCTTGCCGGAGGAATGCTCGGCGGAAAGCTGTTTTAATACTGTTAGAATGAGGTGGTGAAACGATGTACGCACAGCAAAACGGCAACAGCGAAATCATAAATAATAACGCACAAAGCTTTGAGCGCGACGGTTACAGTATCCCAGCAAATTACCGTGGAAACGCGTTCACGCTCGACGAGCCTCCATACGAAGGAGAACCAACTGAATACACAAGCTGTTCAGAGAGCACCTATAAAGAAGCCGCGCCTCCGAAGTGTATACCGGAAGCACGGCACCAAAGTAGCTGTGACAAAGTGCCGCAAAAACACGGAAGCGGACTTTTATCCGGCATATTTGACCGGTTTTCTCGCGGATTTGAGCTCGATGATATACTTCTCATCGGACTTATTATTTTGCTTTTGCAGAACGACTGCGAACGCCGAGATGAAACAGTGATACTTCTCGCACTTCTACTTCTCGGTGGCTTTTAAAATATCGTAAAGTTCGATAGAGCTGTATGCATCCGCGTTTTTGGATATAGAATTTACACTGTAAGAATAAACAGTTTTTCCGTTTTGCGTACTCGTCATCGAAATAATCGCGCGGTGCTCGAGAGAAACGTAATATTCTTCGGTGAGTCCGATATCACCGTAGGTAAACTTAACATAATATACGTTGCCGAGCTCGGTGCGAAGCAGCTTCAACGAGGTATTGGTCACATTCATCGCGCCGGGTTCGGCAGCAGTCCCCTCGCTCTCCGGGAATTCACGCAGTGCCAAAAGCAGCGCATCAACCGAGGGAATCCCCGCCTCTTCTTCGGGAAGTATTCCTTTATCGTACGCTATAGTGTTGAATTCCCCCGATAAGTTATCCAAAAAGCATATCATATTACCATCGGAAATCTTCAAAGTTTCAAAAGCACCGACACCCGTGCTGTTCTCGGGAAGAGCGCCGTATGACTCAACACGGAATTTTTCTCCGTTTCGGTAATACGTAACTCGTCGGGTATGCTCCTTCGATGCGGAATAATAATTTATATTTGCCGAGATGTATATACCCTCTGCCCTATCGCTATTAAGAAGCGCTGAAAGAAGATTTTCGTAACTTACGTCAAAGGTAACTATCTCTCCGTCTTCATCCTTGCCATTTTTTACAAGCTCTGAAAGCGCGCCGAGATTCCATGAAGGCTCATCGTCTTTACCTATAAGGTCCTCAATAAAGCTCGGCAAAAATAGCATATCCATAGAATACATCCATGCAAACACCGCGCCGAAAACGATAACCATCGCAATTATTATTACAACCGTGCCACGGACAATATTGCCCGAGCCGTCACCTATATTATTTTTCATCTTTTCGATTCTCCGAGTTAAGGTTTTCCTTGTCCTCGCGTTTTTTGTAGTTGTCGCTGTCAACGGGATCGTGAAGCTCAAGTCCCATCTTGCCGCGCACGCTCTTGTGACGGAGTATGATAAAATTGATGAGGAATATCGCCAAACCTACCGCGATAATAATTATGGCGCGTCCGAAATTTTCTTCTGTGAACATTATAGCAGACGTACCAAGTATAGCACATATCGCATAAAGTATACGAACCGACTGCTTCTGATTGAAGCCAAGGTCAATTAGTCTGTGATGCAGATGTCCGCGGTCGGCAGTAAACGGAGATTTACCGTGAAGTATTCGGCGAGTAAAGGCAAAGGTTGTGTCGAACAGCGGAAGACCGAATATCGACAGCGGTATTACAAAAGCGATTACAGTATGCATCTTAAAAACACCCGAAACAGAGATAACCGCAAGTGTATATCCAAGGAAAAGCGCACCTGTGTCGCCCATAAAAATCTTTGCGGGATTGGAGTTAAACGGCAAAAAACCAATACACGAACCTACAAGCACTGCGGTAAGCATTGCAACTGCAGTTTCGCCTTTGAGAAGCATTACAAGAAGTAGTGACATCGAGCATATCGCCGAAACACCGCACGCAAGTCCGTCAAGACCGTCGATAAGATTGATTGCGTTTGTAAGACCAACTATCCAAAGAACAGTTATCGGTATAGACAGCACGCCGAAATGAATATATCTGCCGAAGAAATTGATGTATTCAAGAACTACGCCCTGCGAAATGGCAACAAGTGCCACAACAATCTGCGCCACAAGCTTGAGCCACGCATTTATAGGCGAAACGTCGTCGATAACTCCGACTGCAACGATGATAAGTCCGCCAACGTATATAGCGATAAGCTCGGGCGTCATCTCACAGAAAACGAGTGTGGCTACCACAAATCCTGCAAATATCGCAAGTCCGCCGATACGCGGTATCGGCTTTTTGTGCATACGTCTGTTGTCGCGCGGCACGTCGATAGCGCCGATTTTGTGGGCGAGAACGCTTACTGACGGCGTTATTGTAAACGCCACAAGCGCGGCAAGTGCCACAGCGGCAAGAAGATATATAAGTTCAGTAGTCAGCATAAAGCAAACTCCTCTGCGCCGTACGGCGCTTTTTTAGTTGATTTTGTGGTTGTAAGGTGCAATCACATCATTGCCTTAACAGCATCCGCAAGACATCCGACACCCTTTATTATCTGCTCGTCGGACGGTGTGGAATAGTTAAGTCTGAAGCACTGCGACGGTGCGGATGTATCACAGTTGAATGCCTGCCCGGGAACGACTGCGACCTTCTTCTCCATTGCCTTCTTAATAAACGCGCCCTGATCTATCTTGTCAGGCAGTGTACACCATATAAACAGACCGCCTTCAGGACGGGTATATTTTACGCAGTCCGGCATATTTTTATCAAGCTCGGAGAGCATAAGATTGCATTTTCGGCGGTAAAGCGCGCGTATTCCCTCAATATGCTTGTCAATGTCGCACTCGCTGATGTAGCGGTGACAAAGCATTTGGAAGAACTGATT